>JAOZSG010000265.1 GCA_029939785.1 Fidelibacterota bacterium
AAAGTACGTATGATTGCCAGTCATGTAAAAAATCAAAATTTTGCAGGAACGGATTTTAGTTATGATGATATGAGTTCTTTCAGTTTTGCCAAAGATTATGATTCCCAACTGCTTGAAACATCTGATTCATTTTATTCTCTCAAACTCATTCCTAAGAAAGGATTAAAAAAAGATTATAGTCAATTAAAGATGACTGTTAATAAGGATTCTTTTATACCATCAAAAATTGAGTATTATGATAAAAATGAAAAATTGTGGAAGATACTCACTGCAGACAAAATCGAAAAGTTTGGTGAATATAATATGGCAATGCTATTGGAAATGAAAGATCTTAAAAAATCACACAGCACACAAATGATCATTAATAAAATCGAATTTGATAAAGGATTATCTGATAATCTTTTTACAAAACGAAATTTAAAAAAAGTCAGGTAAAGAAAAGGAGTTTATATAGTGGATATTAAAAGATTTTTTTTAATTATTATTAGTTTATTTATTGTTAACAGTTGCCTATTTGCAACAGATGGTGTAAGCATCACCGGATATATTCAAACTGATAACCGAATACAGACAGAGTCAAATAAATTTACATGGAATGAGAACCGCTTAAATTTACAATTGGAAGGTTCACCATCAGATAAATATCATTATTTCAGTGAAATCCGGCTGAGAGGTTTTGGTTTTCCCAAGACGAGTAAATTCATGGATTTACAAATGCAGGAAAAAAATGAAGTCTATCCCTGGGGATTGGAATTTCGTGAAGCTTATGTAGATTTATATGGATTTGGACTAAAAAATCTTGATCTACGCATTGGACGACAGATTATTGTCTGGGGAACAGCAGACGCACTTAATCCGACCAGTAATCTTTCTCCAAATGATTTGGAAGATATTTTTAAGTTTGGAGAAAAGCTTGGTATTAATGCAGTAAATGCCACCTATTATGTTGGAGATAATATTACTCTTAATGGAATTTATGTACCGGTTTTTGTACCGGCTACACTTCCTTTTGGAAATTTCGCAAATGCTTTTTCTGCACCAATGGAATTACCCCCAGGAATGACCATTAGAACTGTATCTGATATAATCCTATTACCGGAAAGTAAAATTTCTGAATCATCACAGGTAGGATTAAGAGCTTCTACTAATTTATTGGGTTATGATATGTCCTTGAGTTATTTTAAGGGACGCGATGACTTACCGATTATATCAAATGTAACAATAGTTCCGGTTGATATGATTGGTACGGTTGATATTTCCACCAAACTTATTTTTCCTGAAGTACAGGTAATTGGTGGAGATTTTGCCGGAAGTATCGGTTCAGTAGGTATCTGGGGTGAAGGGGCTTTATTTGTACCTGAAAAAGTCATGATGACTACTATTGCACCATCACCAACTACCGGTCAGATGGAAACTATTCCTTCAATTGCTTTAGACGATGAGCCCTATTTCAAATTTGTTTTGGGTGCTGATTATACTTTCGAAAATGGCTTCTATTTTAATGGACAATATCTTCATGGTTTTTTACATGAGCGTGGTAAAGATGAATTGAATGATTACTTTACATTCAGTCTGGAGAAAACTCTTCTGAATGATAAGTTGAAATTAGTTCCTTTTGCTGGAGCAGTTGCTATTAATGACAGGGATGATATGAAAAATAATTATGGTTTAGTTTATGCACCGGAGTTGTCCTATTATCCTTCAGATAATATTGAATTAAATATCGGTACTTATATCATTGATGGAAAAGGTGCTAATATGTTTGGAATGATCAAGGATTTAGATGAAATCATATTTCGATTGAAAGTAAGTTTTTGATAGACTTTATAGTTGATAATTTTGGTAGTGTCATCCCGAACTATAGGGCAATGTCATTAAGTTAAGGATTTGAAATATGACTAGTTTATTATATTTATGGAGTGAATTGACCATGTCGATTCTTGCATTGACATGGTCAATGCATTCCAAGATAAAAATTAATGACATTATGTGCGTATTAGTGGTTAAAACAAGGATCAAAAAAGATGAAAAAATTCGCAGAATTGGTAATTAAATATAGCATAGTAATTATTATTGGAACAATTGCCATAACGGCCTTTATGGCGTTCCAATTAAAAAATTTGGAAATCAACAGTGATATTCTGGAATATTTACCACAAAGCAATCCAAATGTAATTCTATTTAACGAAGTTGCAGATAAATTTGGTGGAAATTCATTGGCAATGATTGCTTTGGAAACTGATGATGTTTTTAGTCTAAACACAATCAACAGAATCGATATGATCACCCAAAAATTTAAGGAAATGCCTGAAATATCTTATGTCACCAGTTTGACGGATGTTGTTGATATAAAGAAAATTGAAGGCGGTTTGGAAGTCGGAAAATTGATAAATGATACTGATGCACTGGTTGATAAGGATTTACTGGCGGAAATTAAAAAATATGTATTATCCAAAGAAATGTACAGAGGAAATATTGTTTCTGATGATGGAATGATAGCAGTAATAGTAATTCGATTGAAAGAAGGTGTCGATAAAATTGTTACGGGAAGAGAAATGAAAAAGTTTGTATTGAGCACAGAAGGTAACGAGAAACTTTATTTTGCAGGTCTTCCCTTTCAGATGATCTTTCTAACAGATGTTATAAATTCAGATATTATCAAATTGATTCCAGTTGTAATCCTTTTACTAATCTTTACACTTGCAGTAAGTTTTCGAACAAAACGAGGAGTCTTGTTACCATTGGCTACTGTAATGATCAGTACAACCTGGTCATTGGGTTTAATGTCCCTATTACACATTAAATTAACTATTGCTTCAGATGGTATGCCTATACTATTATTGGCAATTGGTAGTGCTTACGGAATTCATTTTGTAAATAAATATATGGAAGATATCCGAAAAGGCAAAAATAAAATTGAAAGCATTAAAGATACTATCAGCGAAGTAGGTATACCAATTTTTTTAGCAGGATTAACAACATCTATTGGATTTCTGGCGTTTTTAACTTCCAATTTGACAATTATTAAAGAATTTGGAATTTTTACAGCCATTGGTGTTTTATTTGCCTTTATAGTTTCGATAACTTTTTTACCAGCTTTGCTATCGATTATGCCGCCACCGAAACAAACAAATCGTCCAAATAAATCTAATGATTCTTTATTTAATCAGTTAATGAAACATTTAGGAAATGTAATTTTAAAAAGAAAAACTATTATTGTGCTTACAGGATCTATTGTCGGTATTATTGGTGTTATTTCTCTATTTCATATAAATAGAGAAGTAAACATGGTAGATTATTTTAAAATAGATAGCGAAATACGTCAGGCCGAAGATATGATGGAGGCAAAACTTGGCGGTTCTATACCTATTCAAATTTTAATAAAAGGTGATCTTAAAGAACCGACTGTTCTAAAAGATATACTAAAATTAGAAAAATATCTTAATAGTTTACCTGATGTTCATAGTCCTCAGTCTATTGCAGATTTGATTTGTGAAATGAATTTTGTAATGAATGATCGCTATTGTATTCCTGATACTCGCGAAGCAGTAGCAAACCTCTGGTTCTTTTTGGAAGGGAATGATATCCTGGAACAATTAATCAATTCACAAAATAATGAAGGGTTGATCCAGGCTAAGTTGGGAACGGTTAATACCAGACGCATGGAATTGTTAACAGCAAGTATTGATAATTATATTTCTAAAAATGTTGATTCGCAAAAAGTAAATGTTCTGTTAATGGATGTTGAATCCACGGAATCCAAAGATATTACTGAATATAGAATACAAAATATTCTGGATAATATTTTGTATGATGCTATTCATTATGGATTTGAAATAAAAAATAGAGAGAGTCTATATACAATTTTACAGAAATATACTTCTCAGGATATTTCGATAAACCAGGAAGATTTAAATAATAATCTTTCGATAAAACTATCTGATTATTTTATTGATGAAGAAAGTGATTTGATTATTGAATCGGCAACTATTAGAGAAAAAACAATTCAGTCACTTGTTAATTATTTAGGTCAAGGTAAAAATGTTACAGAAGCAAATATTATAAATTTATTTAAAAAGATTATTCCTGTTTCATATTATGAAGAAGATATTGAAATACTGGATTATTCGGCCATGTCAATTGTATCTATTATCAAAAATGAAGTTGAATGGAATAAAGTAAATTCTATAATGGCGGAAATAGCACCTTTAATTTCCAAAGACTTAAGTGAATCTCCTGATTTTAAGAAAAAATTAATTGGTGATATTTGGGAAATAAATGATAGTCAAATTGCAATTCCTGTTTCAGATTATAAAAAAATAGATAGCAGACAATATACATCGATTGTTACTGATCTTCAACAGACAGGACTTCCCATTATTTACGAAGAAATCGATAATAATATTGTTTCCAGTCAAAAGTATAGTCTTATTTTTGCTATCGGATTAGTGTTGATTTTGCTGACGATTCAATTCAAATCACTTATTGGTGGCATTATTTCTATTCTGCCAATTATTCTCACTGTTCTATTCAATTTTTTGATAATGTGGATTTTTAAAATTTCTCTGGATACTGTAACTGTAATGATCGGTAGTGTGGCAGTTGGAATCGGGATTGATTATACTATCCATTTTAATAATCGTTTTCATTATGAGATTGGTAACAAGAGCAATGTAGAAAGTGCACTTATAATAACACTGCAAACAACAGGTAAGGGGATTATTATAAATGCTTCTTCTGTGATGTTTGGTTTTTTGACTCTTTTATTGGGTAGTATAGTTCCAATGCAAAAATTTGGGTGGTTAGTTGCTCTTACAATGGTAATAAGTGCTCTTGCTTCAATTACCTTTTTACCGTCCTTGCTTCTGATTACTCATACTTCTTTTCTTGGTGATTTAGAAAATATGGCGAAAAAAAATATTAATGGAGTTAAATCCGGAATAAAGAAACGATTAATAAAAT
>JAOZSG010000266.1:0-639 GCA_029939785.1 Fidelibacterota bacterium
ACATCAATATTTAGTTTAACATCATAATTGTCTGCTATTCTTTGAGTAATATCTTTTGAATTACCAAAATAACCAACATTTACTCCATCATATTGAAAAGGCTTACGTTCATCTGTTTTATTTCCTGAAAATAAACTTTTTCCCATGAAACTGGAGTTTCCCAATGCAATAGTTTCTTTCAAAATATTATCAACCTGATCGGCAAAAGTATTCCATGTTGATTCAGTACTCATTTTATCAGAACCTCTTATTGCAAGTTCTTTTGCCGTAATTAAACCTTCATTAATTCCGTCTAAAGCAGCCATGGCATTATCAGTCCACCCTTTTGCAATAGTTATATTATCAATATATTGACTATTCTTTACAAGAGTTTCTTTAAATCTGTTTGCTTTGGTAAAATCTACAGGATTATCTGAAACTTTTTGCAGTTTTTTTCTTTCATCGACAAGCAGCCTTTTTAATATTCCAAATTCGTTTTATAAAAATATTTGGAAATAAACTGGGAAGTATCAATAAATTTAAACTTAACGAAAGAAATGTGATAGCCCCCAAACCAACAACAACATAAAACTTTTCTTTGGTTTCCATTAAATTTACATCAAGTGGTTGAAATAAATATAGAAAACCTAGTATTCCAAT
>JAOZSG010000266.1:649-4954 GCA_029939785.1 Fidelibacterota bacterium
GTGGCTCTTTCCAATTGGTATTTATTCATATTTTCACGACTGGAATTAATATTATCCAATAAATTTCTTGTTATAATAGAATCCGTAACTCGCATCTTAAACCTCTATTTCTTCTATTAGAAGATCATTAAAATAGTATCAACTAATTCCTGTACAACTCCTACAACTTTTGCTGCTGCCTGATACCCTTGTTCGTATTGTGTTAAATTTACTAATTCCTCATCGAGAGAAACGCCGGATTTTGAGTCTTGTTGATTTTGAATAGTTCTTACTATTATTTCCTGACTATCTCTTAAATTATTATATTTTTGTACATTTGTACCAATATCAGTAACCAAACTATCATAATATTCACCAATAGAATTTCCATTAATTACTTCATTAAGTTGAATATCTGAAATTGCCTGAGCAACTATTGCATTACCGGATTCCTCCAGCATATTTGAAGATGCAATGTAACTTGGATCTCCCTTGATAACAGCATTTACTTTAAAATTTCCGGCACCATTAATATTATCATTAAAAAAATTAATATTAGTATTACCATTTAAATCGTAACCATTATAATGAATTGCGTTAACTTCTTCAGCAATAGATTTTGCGACAACGTCCAATTTTGTTAAATAATCCGGAATCATTTTATTATTGATATTTAATAAACTTCCTATTTCTCCTGATTGAATATCAAGTGGCGTTTTACTATTGGTAAGTTTTACAATCAATCCTGTAGTATTTCCCTGACTAACAGTTTCAACTTCGACCATATTTAAAGTATCAAAAGATACTAGGATTTGACCACCGGTTGTTACTGTCATTTCACCATGATCACCTTCTTTTGTTTTTATTTCCATAAAATCAGACAATTCACTGACAATTCTATCTCTTTGATCCAACAAATCATCAGAATTATTTGAAGCTATTTGTATATTTATACTTTGTAAAAGTTTTAGTCGACTATTAATATCATCAACATTTCCTCTTACTCCAATTGCAATATCTTCTTTTAAGTGTATTAATTCACTATTAATTCTATTGAAAGTCTTTTCTAATGCCACAGCTTTATCACTTACAATAATTCTGGCAGCCTGACTTTCCGGATTAGCAGCAAGATCACTCCATGAATCCCATAATTCAGAAATATGATTTGAAAGACCTGATTCTTTCGGTTCAGCAAAAATGTCTTCAATTTGAGAATATAAGTTTGCATAAGAGGAGTATTTTGAAAATGAATGATTTTGATTTAAATACTGCTCATCAATAAATCTATTTCTAGACCTTGTAATTTCTTCACTTTTACTACTTCCACTTACAGAACCAAAAGTTTTTACCTTCCCATTTTTTAATTGAGAAAAAGTTGCTGTCCTTCTTGTATATCCCGGAGTATTAACATTGGCAATGTTATTTGCAGTAACATCTATTGCAGATTCACTTGCCTGAATTCCACGTTTTGATGTATCTAAAATACTTGCTATAGACATAATTTTCTCTTAAATATGACGATCTACTACAGTTCTCTGTATGCTCTTATGATAGAGTATACCTGTGGTGGAGTAAATGTCTGTTTGATCTTGTCTTTCTTTTAAAAATAGATGAGCCATTCCTTTTACATGTTCAAGACAAAAATTCAATAATATTTTATTTTCATTATTTATTTTTTCTATTTCATTTAATGTCTTTTTTAATTGAAATTTGAGGTTTGTTAATGGTAATAAGTATTCATTTTCACATAGTTCTATTATTTTTGATAAATTAATGATTGATGAATCCATATTGTTCATATCATAATAATCTTTTAAAAATTTATTTCGTAAATCTATAATTTGTTTACTTTCACTTATTTGTTTATTCTCTAGTATTACATGAGCACGAAGCAGGTTAACATCTCCTTTGACAATTGACTCTTGTTTTATTTTTAAATTTTGTAACATTTTTTCATAGTGCAATAATTCTTCTTCTAAAATATCTATTAGATTAGAAAGACTTTTTGTTTTAATTTTTGTTTGTGACAACATATTAAAATACTTTTTGGTTAATATTAATTGAATGAGAAGAGTCAATATTTGAATTAGAATTTATTTCTTGCAACTCTTCTGATATGTCTATATCTTTGTTTTTTAGAGAATTATATATAATTTTTGAGAGACCTATTCCACCGCCTTTGGTCATAGCATCACCCATAACAGAACTAAACATCATATTGGAAAGAGAATTACTGGTACTTTCTTCATTTTTAGGAATTGTAGATTCCATTGATTTGACTATTTGGGTTATAAAAATTCCTTCCAATTGTTTAGATTGTTCTTTCAATTTGATATCTTTAATTATTTTATTATTTTCCTCAGAATTCAATTTATTTTTGTTATTAAATTGTTGAGTTAAATTTGTTTTTATTTTATTATCAATTTTAATCATATTAATTAACCATTTAAATTATTATTAACTCGGCACTTAATGCTCCAGCCTGTTTTATTGACTGGAATATTGCTATTATATCTCTGGGGCGTAATCCAAGTTCATTGAGTGCTGTTGCAAGATCATTTACAGATGATGTTTCACGAACAGCTGCTACCTGAGCTATATCTTCCCGTACTTTCGTTTGTGTAACATATTCAACTACTGTTTGTCCGGCACTGGAAAAAGAAGCAGAAGGCTGCGATATGACCGGTCGTCTTTGTATATGTATAGTAAGAGATCCATGTGATATCATAATTTCACTGATTTTTACATCCCCACCGGCAACTATTGTCCCTGTTCTCTCATTGATGACAACTCTGGCTTCTACATCAGGAGCAACTCTTAAAGTTTCAATACTTGCTACAAACATAACTGCATCATATTGAGTATTTACATCTGTTGGAAATTTTATTTCAATTACACCGGCATTTAGTGGAGAAGCAATTAATGAATCACTTTGTATTTTATTGTTTATTTTATTTGCTATACGACCGGCAGTAACAAAATCTGGTTCGTGTAATAGAAATCTTATAGGTTGTTCAACATCAAAATTGGATTCCTGGGTTATGTCTCTTGTAATAGCTGCACCATTTGGAACTCTACCAGTTAAAGCATGATTTTTTTTAACTTTTTCTCCGGCCATTGTTTCAATATTAAAACCTCCAATAGATATCGCACCTTGTGCCATACCATATTGATCGCCATTTCCTGATAATAATGGTGCCATTAACAAAATACCACCTTCTAAACTAGTAGCATCACCAAGTGATGAAACAGTTACATCAAATCTGGATCCAATTCTTCCAAATGGTGGTAATGAAGCTGTTATCATTACTGCGGCGACGTTTCTGGTTCTTAAGTTTTCTTTGGGAACTGTTATTCCAAATTTTTCAAGCATATTACTAATTGTCTGCACTGTGAATACAGATCCGTAATTCCTACTTGCCCTATCACCAGTACCATCCAAACCTGTAACCAATCCATAACCAACAAGAGATGTATATGAAGCATTTTCAATACTTATTATGTCTTTTATTCTAACTTGACTATTTAACAAGTTACATGTTATAAATAATACGATAATTGTTGTAATAAAATTTTTAACCATCATAATCCCACAAAAAACCCTATATAAGCTAAACCAACTAAAGCAAGTCCCAAACCAGTAGTTACCAATCTTTGTATAGAACCTGGTTTTAGAAATTTCTTCGTAATATTATTTTTTTTATAAATAATCTCAGCATTTGCAATATTATATGAATAAATGGTATTATTTGTTTGGATATCTTTGGTTCTGATAAGTCCTGTAACTTTCATTAAGTTTTTTTCACCATTTACATTTAAAATACGTTCACCTTCTATTTTTAACATTCCGGTTTCTGTACGCTCTGTAATTATTGCTGTCAATTTTCCGGTTAACTTTTCTTGTAAATCAGTTCCTTCCTTACCATCATGACCTGTTGTAATATTTGTTTTGGTACCCAAAAGCGGAAAAAATGGTAAAATATTTCCGGAACTTGAACTTTCTGCTCCCATAGTTGATTGGCTGGAATGATTAACTTTTGAATCCTGGGATGCTTTTGTTTGTTCAACTACTAATACGGTTATAACATCGCCTACAGTATGAGCTTTCAAATCCGAATAAATTGAATTAGAAACACCTTGAAAAGTTTGCGAAGAAAGAATCGTAATAAAAAGACTTAACATAATTAGTATTTTAATATTTCTATTCATTTTAATTCTCGATATTTATTACCACTAATTGTGGTGTTTTAATAATTCCATAAAAATGTTTTTGTGTAGTTTTACAAAATACTTTGATTTTGTCACCAATTGCACCTTCTTTATTTG
>JAOZSG010000267.1 GCA_029939785.1 Fidelibacterota bacterium
AGATGCTCCCATTTTCCTCTAAACAAATCTATTTCAGAAATTAAATTTATAATTTTTTGATTTGTTTTAAACTCAAAATTTAATTTGTTATCAAATGTATCCATATTCTATCTATATCTTACCCATAAATCTTTATCCATAACATATCTATATTTTATCTATAAATCAAGTGCTTTGTTAAACATAACTATATTTTTATTAGATTTGCATCATTAATATTTCAAATTCAGAGATTCTGAGGTTTAAGGGGCATTCTTATGAAAACTGCTTTAATGTCAATTATTTTCAGTTATCCTTCCATCAGTAATAGTCACAATATTATCAGTATAATCTCTTGCACGCGGATCATGAGTAATCATTATAATTGTATTACCTTCCTTCCAGAGATTAACAAATAACTCCATAATTTCTTTGCCTGATTTTGTGTCAAGGTTACCGGTTGGTTCATCTGCCAGAATAATATTAGGATTATTAACAAGTGCACGTGCAATTGCAACTCTTTGTTTTTGTCCTCCTGATAGTTCATTTGGTTTGTGATCCATTCTGTCGCCTAATCCTACTTTATTTAGGATACTTTCAACTTTTTGTCTGCGTTTTTTTCCACCTATTCCGGCAAACAATAAAGGCATTTCCACATTTTCATAAGCAGATGCATAAGGAAGAAGATTAAAGTTCTGAAACACAAAACCAATCTCTTTATTACGTAATTCAGACAATTCATTATCGTTCAGATTTTGTATATTTTGTCCGTTGAGCCTATATTCACCTGTTGAGGGTTTATCCAGACAACCCATTATATTCATCAATGTTGATTTTCCAGAGCCTGAGGGACCAATAACTGTTATAAAATCACCTTTTTTTACATGGAGGTCAACTCCGCGAAGAGCTTCTACTTCTATTTTCCCAGTATCATAAATTTTTTTTATATTTTCCATTTGTATCATAATTCATTCCTTATTTTACCACTAATATGTGCTAATCGTCAAATGGCTAACAACACGGATTAACATTTATCTGTGTTTGTTATGTCAATTTGTGAACGTCATTTTTCAATTTTCAAATATATTTACTCATAATGTAATGCTTTTATCGGATCTACCGAGGCAGCTTTTCGTGCAGGAAAATATCCTGACATTAATCCAACAATTCCCAGAATTGTGCCTGTACTTATAGCAACAGGCCAGGAAAATTCCGGATTGGCGAGAATCTGTAAGGCCATATTCTTTCCAAAATCTGCTCCTTCATTTGGAATACTTTGTACTGCTTTGATAATTCCATAAGCAACAGTACCTCCAATCAATCCACCGGTTAGATCTATTAAAAGTGCTTCTATGATAAATTGTGTTTTTACAAGTGATTTTTTACAGCCAATTGCACGTTTAATCCCGATTTCACGAGTACGTTTCTTTACGGTTACAAACATAATATTCGCAACACCAACACTAGCAATAATCAAAGTCATTGCACCAATTACTCCAAGAAAAATAGTAATTCCAGTAAAAACTTTTCTCCCAACCTTACCATTTTTAATTGTATCCCAAAAATGTAAAGCATTGTTATCATCGGGATGATATTTATATCTTCTCCCAAGAACACGCCGAACCTGTTGATTAACAAACTCTGATTTATCAATATCATTTACCTGGTAAATTATACGATTTACATAATTAGTATTAATTATACTTTTAAATGTAGAAGCAGACATTACACCACAATTAGCATCAGGTCCGCCATACATTCCCATTTGCATTTTTTTTTGCATTACTCCAATAACAGTAAATGGAATAGAATTAACAAAAATAATTTCACCAATAGCATCGACATTACCCATCAGGTTTTTCTTCAGTTCATCACCAATAAAAATAACCCGACGTCTTAATTTAATATCATTTTTATTAAGAAATCGTCCTCCAGGTTGTGGGAAATGTGAACGCATTTCTTCATAACCAACAGAACTTACACCGCGAATACGTTCATTGACTACTTTCTCTCCATATTTGAATGTAATTCCCCACCGGTCATATTCTGCTGCAATTCTGTCTATTTCCGGGATGCTTTGAGCAAGAAGATCACAATCCTGTTCTCTAAACCGTATTGGACGACCTTGAGGCAGACCTTTATATTCTATACTTGTCTGACCACCATATAAAATAACAATATTATCTCCCAAACCTTTATGTCCTTTTTGCATTTGTTTGGATAGCCCTTCTCCAAATGCAAGTAAGAGAATAATTGTCATAGTTCCCCAGGCAATACCGGCGATTGTAAGAAAAATTTTTCTTCGCTCCTTTTTTAACTCCCGAACAAAGAGTCTAACCAACAGTATGTTTTTCATAAATTCATTTATTATTTTAACCATAAATCACTCTTTTTAATTATTTATTGCCACGACAGGATCCATATTTGAAGCACGCTTTGCCGGTCCCCAACCTGCAATAAAAGTTATTATTGAAATAATAACAATTGTGATAATTGCAATTGTTGGATTTAAAATAAGTACTCCAATAAACTCCTCAATAGGAGCCATATTAATTCCCCATATTAATAATACAGAAAATAAAAAACCTGTAATTGAACCAACAGCAGCAATTATAAAAGTTTCAACTAAGTATTGAGTTAGAATTACACGTTTCTTTGCTCCAATTGCACGTTTTACTCCAATCTCTGAAGTTCTTTCTTCAACAATAACATACATTATATTCGCAATACCAATTCCACCAACTATCAATGTCATTACTCCAACAATTCCTAAAAATGTTGAAAATCCTGTAAAAAGTATATTGAGAAATTGATCTGCTTCTGTTGTATCCCAGATTGGTAATGCCTGTGTATCTTCTTCGGAAAATCTATATTTTTTTGCCATTGCTGCAACGATCGCAGTTTTCATTTGTTCAGTTTTATTGACATCTTCTGCTCTGACTACAAGATTGTCAACATACCTGTCACCAAAAATACTTAAATATGTTGAAGTAACCATAAAAATAGCATCCTTATCACGACCATTATAACTGCCGTCCTGCTCTTTTTCTATAATTACTCCAATAACAGTAAATGGCGTACCATTAATATACATCAATTGTCCAACTGCATCCTCTTCACCAAACATGGTTTTCTCTACTTCGTTTCCAATAAAAACAACCCGGCGGCGTTTTTCCATATCGATAGGGTTGAGAAATCTACTCCCTGCACGAGGAACCATATTTCTCATTTCTTTAAATTCAGGCCATACTGCATTAATTGAAAAATTTTGTTTTTTGCTTTTTACATTAACAGGAACCTGCCGGGAATATTGGGGTGAAATATCACCTATTAATGGAACTTGTTCTTTCAGATATTTTGCATCTTCTTTATAAAAACTTAAACCTCTACCCTTTGGGAAGCCACCATAACTAATACTTGTTCTACCTGCCCAAATTATACAGATTGATTCACCCATTCCATGCATTGTTTTGGAAGAATGTGCTGCAACAGCATCGCCAAAAGTTAATAATAATATCACAGCTGTTGTTCCCCAGAAAATTCCAAATAATGTTAACAATGTTCTTAATTTTTGTTTATTTAATTCCCTGAAAACCTGAACAAAAGTTTTAATTATCACTTTAAAGTTCCTTTATTGAATTTCTTTAGGTGGACGCTCTATTAGTAAATCATCTTTAGTTACACCGTATTTCAATTCTGCATTAATACCATCACTTAATCCAATTTCAACCTGACATTTGGTAACTGTTCCGTTTATAGTATCTTCTACTTCTACAAAAATAGAATCATTCTCAAAGGTTAAGAGTCTTTCAGGAATTGTCAGGACATCTACAACTTTATTTAAAATAATTTTTGCATTTGCGGAATATCCGGCTCTTAATTCAATACCGCGATCGTCTATAATTTCAATTTCAATATCAAAAATCGTTGCATTGTTTTCTTTTCTTGCTTTTGGAGAAATACGTATTAATTTGCCCTGAATAGATTTTCCCGGTAATGCACCAATTTACAGTTCAGCTATTAAACCAACGCATACTTTCCCAACATAAATTTAATCAAATTTTACGCGAAAAATTAACAAATCCATATCTGCAAATGTAAATAACGGAGTTCCGGACTGATAAGAAGTAAGAGGTACAACAGGATCACCAATATTGATAAACTTCTCAAGTACTGTTCCTGTAATAGGCGATTTTACTACACTTTCAACCTCTCCTGTAAAGCCCTTTTCAAGAAGTGCGAGCCTGTCCTCACTTAAATTTTTCTGAAGTTCAGATTCTTGATATCTCAACTCATCAGATTCAAACTCTTGTTTAGAAATGAGTTTTTTCTCTAATAATTCTTTTTTTCGTTCAAGTATAACTTTAGCATTTTTATAAGATATACTGGTTAATTCTACACCTCTTCTGGCTTCAGTTAGTTCTCCCGGAGTTGGATCAGGTTTAATTTTTACAATAACATCACCTTTTTTTACCAGATCACCAACTTCAATATATTTTTCGATTACAATACCAGGAATTTTTGATTTGACCTGAATTTCATTGAGAGGAGTGATCGTTCCTATAGCAAGTGCTTCTTCTACTATAGTACCTTTTTCTAATGTAAGTGTTTTATACCCTTTATTATTATTTGAATCCTTTTTTGCTATTACCTGTCTGCCAACTACACCAATAATTATTACTGCAACAATAACTATTAATATCACTTTCCATTTTTTCATATTTGTCACCTTTATTTGATTTTGATATATTTTTCTACCTACTAATTTAATAGACACTATAAAAATAATAGTGTTGTCATTTATTTTTGAAATCAAAAAAAATATAGACAAGATTAACTGGATAAACAGAATAAAACAAAATGGAAACAATTAGTAGCCTCAGCCGATTTTCAGTGAAGCGAAGCGAGCCAAATAGGTTTCAGGCGGATTATAATAAC
>JAOZSG010000268.1 GCA_029939785.1 Fidelibacterota bacterium
TGGATAAATAGCAATTAACCAATAAATGATGACGAAATCAGATGATTATGAATTTGTTTTAGAGACATTATGCAAAAATTCTTTTTTTACAAAAACTGATTGAAACGATACATCATCGTTAAGTATTTTATTATATAATTCTTCAACTTTTTTATCATTTTTTATAAATATTTTTAATATTTCAGGATCAAATTCATTAGGTTTGATTCTATTATCTCCATATGCAATTATTTTCATAGCATCTTTATGTGATATTGGTTGTTTATATGGTCTGATACTTCTTATGGCATCATATACGTCTATTAGCATTACAATTCTTCCGGATAAAGGAATATCAACTCCTTTTAATTTATTCGGGTATCCTGTTCCATCGTATTTTTCGTGATGAGTTGCGGCAATCTGGGCAGCTGTCTGAAGTATTTCTGAATCTGAACCCTTGAGCATCTTACTTCCAATTGTTGTATGTTCTTGTATTTGTTTGAATTCAGTTTCAGTTAATGCTGAAGGTTTTAATAGTAAACTGTTGGATATTCCAATTTTACCAATATCATGCATAGGACTGGCAAAATAGATATTTTCAATTTCTTTTCTACTTAGTTTTAGAAGTGAGCAAAAATATGATGACAGCCAACTAATTCGTAAAAGATGACTTGAAGTGTCCCTGTCATTATATTCTGCTGCAAGAGATAAACGATAAATTGTATCAATGTATGCTTCTTTAAGTCTCTCACTGGCCAAAGCAAGATCATTATAAGCATTTCTTACTTCAAAAGTTTTTGTTTTTATTTCTTTTTCCAGATTAGTATTATAGTCTTTTAGTAAATTTGAATACTCCTTAATCTTAAGCATATTTTTAACACGTAATTTCAATTCAACTGCATCAACAGGTTTTGTTACAAAATCATTCCCCCCAACTTCAAGACCTTTTAATTTACTTCCCCTATCTTGCAGACCGGTAACGAATATGACTGGAATATCTTTTGTTTTATCTGTTTTTTTTATAATATCACAAACTTCAAATCCATTTAAACCCGGCATTTGCACATCAAGAATTGCAAGGCTAACATCTTCTTCATACATCTTAAAAATGGCATCTTCACCATTATTGACCTGTATAATATCAAACCCTTCATCACCCAGAATACTTGCTATAAGTTCACAAAGGTAGATTTCGTCATCAGCAACTAATATTTTTCCCATTTTAACCTGCTATTATCATTATTAAAATATCTATCAATTTTGTTCAATATGAGTTATATAAATTTTTATGTTTATATCGTAGTAAACACTTCTTTTAGTCTAAAATATTTTGATCCATAATCAATTGTAGCTGCTTTATTTTTTGGATCATGAGGAAAAACGATTAACCAGTTTTCTTCAACAGCTCTTTGAAGGAATTTATCTTTCTCTTTTATTAAAGCCAAAGGAAATAAATCAAATGAACTTATCCAGGGAGTTGGTATATGAAAAGAAGATGGAATCATATCACTACAATAAAAAATCGGTTGTTTCAAATCTTGAATTACAATACTTATAAGTCCGGGAGTATGACCATTACTTTGAATTATTTCTATTCCTTCAAATTTATTTTGATCTGATAAAAATTGCAATTTTCCGGATTGGAAAAGAGGTAAAAAATTCCGTTTCATATAACTGGCAAGATCAATTTTACATGGATCTATTGCCCAATTGTAATTTTTTTTGCTTACATAATAATTTGCATTTGGAAAAGTTGGGCGGGAAATTCCATCATGATAGGTTATCATACCTCCGGAATGATCAAAATGTAAATGAGTAATTATTACATCTGTAATATCATTCTTTGTTATTCCGAGATTGCTAAGAGAATTATTTAGATTATCAATGTCATTTTCTACTTTATATATTTTTTTTAATTTTTCCTGCAGATTTGTACCAATCCCAGTATCAATCAGAATTTTTTGAGAACCCTTTTCAAGTAACAAACAATTACAGGACATTTGTACTCTGTTTTTGTTATCACAATCTACATGCTTATTCCACAGTACTTTAGGTATTACTCCAAATACTGCACCTCCATCCATTGCAAACCAGCCTGTATTAAGAATATTAACTTTATATTGTCCTGCTAATAACATTTGATCATCCTGTTTTTATTTTTGCAACATAGAAGTTTTGCAATTATTATTCCGAATTAAAAAGCGATCTAATTCCCTGATAAGTATTTCGTTTAAAAAATTCCTTTAATATACTTTCTAATATAATAGTTTTTTGTGTTTTCCAATGTGGTGCAATAAGAGTATCACCTTGAGCATCACCAACCAAACGCTGTATAACAATATCTGATCGTAATATCTCAAGATAATCACAAATAAATGATACCCATTCAGTTTCAGTAAATAGATGAAATTGTTTGCTTTCAAATTCTTTGGCGAGTTTTGTGTTTTTTACAATATGAAGATGATGTATTTTCAAGGCATCAATTGGAAGTGAATTGAGGATTGATGCAGAATCTAACATCTCTTCTATAGTTTCAGTTGGAAATCCAAGAATATAATGGCCACTAGTATGAATCCCTTTATTTGCACTTCGTTCTATTGCCGATATAGTTGTTTTAAAATCATGTCCGCGATTTACCCATTTCAATGTTTTATCATAAACTGATTCAATTCCTATCTCCAGTGAAACATAGGTATCTTTATTAATTTCAGATAATAGATTTAAAACATCGTTATTTAAACAATCTGGTCTTGTTCCTATACAAAGTCCCACAATTTCAGGAAAATCAAGTGCATCTTTGTATAATTGTTCGAGTTTCTTAATTGGTGCATAAGTATTTGTATAAGATTGGAAATATGCCAAATAGTTTTTGACTTTTCCTTTTCTTGATTTTTTATATTTATTTAATGTAGTGTTAATTTGTTCTATGACAGGTACAATTTTTTTCGATGATAAAGGTGAAAAACTATCATTATTACAATACGAACAACCTTTGACAGATATACTACCATCTCTCGTTGGGCATGTAAATCCGCAATCCAGTGGAATCCTATAAACTTTACTATTGAATTTTTCTTTTAGATAGTGACTATATCTGAAATATTTATTTTTAACAGGAAATGGTAAAGTTGTTGTTGTTTTATTAATCAGAACCTCGCAAATATAGTTATTATGTAGGACAACTTTTAAAAGTTATTCTACATAATAATTTTTTTTCTGAAAACAAAAGAAGAGATAGCAATAGAACCTTTATAATATTTTTTCATTATATTACTATCATTTATTACACGTAATTTCTTTGCAGTTTTACGTTTTGTTATAATTAATTTAACATGAAATAAAATATAGAAATGTGCTTTGAAAATCGCATTAATTCTACCAAAATCAAATTTCATCAAAGACATTCCCAGAGCCATGTAATCCAATAAAATTCTTAATGGAAGCAGATAAAGCAAAACAGGGATGCTATAATTTGCAAGAAACATGATTAAACTATTTCTATGATTCAGATATTTTTTAAATGGTGATTCTGCTCCAAGTGTCCACCCTGATCGATGAAATATTACTGATTTCGGTTCAACTACAATTTTATAACCCATTAATCGAAATCGCCAATCAAGATCAATTTCTTCCATATGTGCAAAAAAAGATTCATCAAACATACCGGCTTCAACCAATAATTCTCTTCTTGCCATAAAAGCAGTTCCAGATGCCCAGACAATTTCATCACTATGATCATCATATTGATTTTCATCTTTTTCTATATTTTCAAATATTCTTCCCCGAGCAAAAGGAAATCCAAAGATATCCATTTCTCCACCACATGCTCCGGAATAGTCAAAATATTCTTGATTCTGAAATGATAACAACTTCGGCTGAACAGCACAAATTTTATCATCAGATAATATTTTCTCCAAAAGATGATCAATCCAATTATCTGTGTGAACTGTATCATTGTTTAATATCAGCACAAATGGTGTTACTGCATGCTTGATTCCTGCATTACATCCGCCTGCAAAACCAAGATTTTTTTTCTGTTTTAGAATTGTAACTTTGGGAAAATTATCTGTTATCATCTTAACGCTGTTATCAGATGATCCATTATCAACAACAATAATTTCTATTGGTAATTGTGTTGTTTTGTATAGAGATTCTAAACAATCTTTTAATATAGATTCGCCATTATAATGAGGAATTATTACAGAAATTTGTTTTGCGTCAACTGTGATGATTTGTTCTTTATTTGTCATGTGAAGTTTATACGATATTAGTAATTACTCGGTAGATATAAATTTCATATTCCCACTAAACACAGAAAAACACCATATAAAAGGTTGAGATTTTTCGCATTATTTCGTGTGTTTAGCGGGCTGAATTTTTTATTTTTTCACCATTGTCCAATTTTATTATATAGAATCAGAACTTGCTGTTTGAGATTCCAATTTTTTCAAATAGTTGTCTCTCATTTGTGCTGCTTGTTTATCATCAGGTTGTCGTTTTAACCATTCATTTAATAGTTCTACAGCATTACTAAAATCCCCGATTTTTTCATAAGCTCTTACAAGATAAATAAGAGTATTAGGATTATTTGGGCTGGTCTCATTTAATTCTTCAAGAATACTTATTGCTTTTTCCGGCTTATTAAGTTCAGATATATATATACCAGAGTATTTTATTAAGTCATTTGTTCTTTTTGTTTTATTGGCTTTTTCTACTAAAATTTCGAGTCTTTGCTCCAGACTTAAAGGTTTTAGAAATTCTTCTTCTATCTCTTTTTTGTCATCTTTTGATATGTTTGCATGTTTTTGTGCTTCATTATAAAGTAGCCCAATCTGAAGAAAAATCTCATTATTTGAAACAGGAAGTACACTTTCAGGAAGATGTTTTTCCATAGCATCTAATGTAGTTATTGCTTCTGCTCTGTCAGCTGAATTTAAT
>JAOZSG010000269.1 GCA_029939785.1 Fidelibacterota bacterium
AAAAATCGTTCATTCCTTTTAACAGTGGTTCTCTTGAAAATTTATCTGCAAGATCATCCCATGTTAAAATCACTTTACCATCTCCTGGGGTTGCCTTTAATGTTGGCATTATCGGTGGTTGGACAAAACGATAGTCTCCTTCATATATTCCCTGAACAACTGATTTCTTTTTAAAAAGTGATGGTGCAGAATGTTCTGGTGAATTTAGGCCAGCCAAATCTTCATAAGCATGAATTTCAGCAATGGAAATGCGTTCTGTCCTGCCTTGTAATAATGGAAAGGGACCAGAGCCAAACATCTCAATTAAATTACTTGGATCACCATAATATTCTATCAGTTGATTTCCTGCGATTAGTTCCCATGCAGCTTTATCATGTCTTGGGGAAGGTGGATCACTCTGAGGATGATAAAACATCTCAAAAGCTGTAAGACCAACCATATCTGATTCAGATATATCTGTTGGTCCGAAATTTGGTTCTGAACCTACTCCATCTTGGAAGTCCGGTTTATGATTACATTCAGTTCCATCTGCGTCAGGACCAAAATAATTTAAATCTGATGGTCCAACTCCATCTAATCCAACATCGTCACCGGCAAATTCTCCAAAATCATATATACCATTTTCATTCAAATCAATCCCATCTGTCCAATCCTGATCTTCATCGGCATCCCAATGTTCTTTAAGACTTTCTTCTGTACGATTATAATAGGCCAGAAATTTTCCCAGATCTGTTATTCCGTCATAAGGTCCGACTAAATTTTCTGCTTTATTATCCCGTTTTTCATCTGTTAAACCATCATCATCATTATCTATATTATCATCCAGTATTCCAGGGCTTTCCAGATAAGCAATACCCATTACTCCGGGTGTGAGTCCACCTTTTCCAACACCATCTAAATCCCAGGAATAAGCCATATCTACCAATTTATCATAAAAACCTATAACATCTACACTACCACCAAAACCATTATCAATAAAATAGCCAAAGGCCACTTCAGGTAAGTCATAATCAGATATATTAGCAATGTTGTATTCCCAAAACAGTGCATCGCGACATTGTAAATTATTCCACTGAAAACCGCGAACTTCCACACGCACTCCTATACCACCCCATGGCATACCGGCCTGTATGGTAACATCTGGTCTTTTATCACCTATTTTGACTCCCGGTCTTGGGTAGTATTTTATACTCGATGAGGTCTGAAGATATTCCTGGTCATGTGCATCGTTTGCTACAAAATATGATTCTAAATCAGCATATTTAACACCACGACCAAAGCGACCATTCCACTCACCCTGCCACTTAAGTTGATTACCAGTAGATGGCCAACCTTCCACCGGCCATGAATTGGTTCTGTTACTTATAGCAGGTGTTTCACTATTCTCATTAAAATAGCCAAATACAGGATAAAGCCCCCATTGCACAGTACCTGCTGGGTTTTCATCCATCATAGGACTTCGATATTTTGTTTGACAAAAATAGAGTGTATCTAAATCTGTTCGATTAGCAATTTCCTGTGGATCTGTTACCGGAATTGAATCATTTGCAATATATACTTTTGCACCAATCAATACACCAAGGCGATCTATCATAGTTTGACCTGTATGATCATCCGGCCATTTTGAAGCCGCAACCTCCGGCCAATCTCCAAATTCCGTAGAGTTACTAAACTTTAATCTAACTCGGTTACCAGTCATATATCCTGCTCTAATTGCACCTATATCTGCTGCTGGATCATCAGGACCTTCATAAGGTCGACTTTGGGAAAGCAAATATCCTGTTGCAACAAATTGAATTAAAATAATAAATATATAAAATTTTCTTTTAGTCATTTTTACCTCTCATTTATAAATATCATAATATAGATTAAAACTGTATTTGCATACCAATTTTGATCATCCTTGGTTCACTATACATGACTGGATTTTGAATACGATCTTTATATTCATTGAAATCACTCTTATGGCTGATAATATCTGTTTGTCTGATAATTGAAGTGTATGCACGACCTGTTGTAGGATCTACAATCATATCATTCAAATTATCAAATAAGTTATAGACTAACAGCGTCATCCGTAATTTCATATCTTTATAGGTAAGTAAATTAATATAAGCATTCAAATCAGCACTAAAACGACTAGATTGATGAGTATTATTAGGAAATAGGTTAATACGAGTTAACGGGCTTTCCATAATCGGCCGCCATGTAAAAGGAGTACCCGAATTATAATACAAACTCAAGGTAGTACCATAACGGGCTGTGTTATAACCAACTGTTGCATTCAGAGTATGTCTTTGATCCCAACTCATAGGTATTAACTTGTTGACCGGGTCTTTATCGTTGCCGGCTCTATCAAATGTTTGATCAGGTGTTTCAGCATTTCCTCTGCTAAATTGCAAAGTATAGTTTAAAAAGGCAGATAGGCCTCCGGAAATAAACTCATATTTTAATTCCAACCCACGAGCATTAGCATAATCTTTATTGCTATAAAGACCATAGCGAATCTGATTAAAAGTTGTAATTATTTTTGCACTTTGTAAATCATAAATATCACGATAGAATAGTGCAACTTCCAAACTCATATTATCTGTTAGTTCTTGCCACAAACCTACTTCATACTGAATTGTTTTCTGAGCCTCGATCTGAGGATTTCCCGTGGTCACACCATAATCAGATGGAGGCACCAATAATGAGTGATTTTGGTACATAGAATAGAGTGGTGGCATTTGTAAAAAATGACCATAACCAAACCTTAACAAAGCTGTTTTTCCCAATTGGTAAGATAGTCCCAGTCGTGGACTGAACTGATATTTTGGTTCTGCATTAGGATATGTACTTATTTTTTCCGGATTATTTGGAAAGTTTAACTGATTTGCAGGGTTTCTTAATTGTGATGGATACCGAACTTTTGGATCAAAATAATCGAACCGTACTCCCAAATTGATTACCATTTCATCAAACTCCATTTTGTCCTGAAGATAATAGCCAAACTCAATAGGTTTAGTTTGATAGATATCAGAGTATGCTGATGAATCCGACATGGTTATTGGCTCATAGTAAAGATAGGTTCTTTTATTGGTAATAGAGTCAGTTTCAAACAATGTTTCAAATTCGGAGCTGTAATACTTGTTGCGAATTTGGGAACTCTTATTATCCAAATCATGTTGAGTATAAGTAAAACCCGTTTCCAAACTATGTTGTCGATTTAGCTGCCAAACAAGATCAAATTTTCCATTAACATCTTTCATTGTTCTACGAATATGTTCTTTGGATTGACCTCCCGTATAAAATCCAGATCCCTGATTGCGAAAATATTGATCATGAACGTAACGCGAATCCAGTGGGTTTTCATAAACATAACTGCCAGTATAATTATCAACGTAAGATAGTTTGAACTCATAGAATGCTGAAGGTGATAAAGTGTGGTTCACCTGAAAAGCCAGCATTTGTGAGTCATGGTATTGAGTTGGTAATCCGGCAGGATTATATTTGTAAATATGATTGTATTTCTGTCCTTCTTCTCTATTAAAAAAGTATTGCAATGACATTTTCATTACCTGAATTGGTGAAAAACTTAGTTTACCCCAAAAATTGGTCAGTTTTTCTTTTTGCATAGCAACGTATTCATTGTCTCCAGTATTCTCAGAATGCCAACCGCTAGGATCTGATGCCAAAAAATTATTGTAATCATCCACATTAAAACGATTAATACCATTTAAATGTCCATTATTATCTTGATGACGGATATTCATGGCGAAAAATAAACGATCACGAAGTACAGGACCATTTAAAGACAATTGATAATCCTGACGTCGAGCAAAATCCGAATCTTTTAGTCCGATAAAAATATCTTTATTATCTGTAATATAATTTGAGAACGCAGAAGAGATAGAACCATGAAACTGATTACCACCATTTTTTGTAATAGCATTCACTACTCCACTCATGGCGTTTCCATATTTTGCACTAAAAATTCCGGTTATAACTTCAAGATCTTCAACAGCATCTTTCTCAATACGTACAGTTTGACCATCACGAGAGAAGGATTCATCTACCTGAATACCATCGATCATATAGGTCACTTCATTTTTTCTACCACCACGAAAATGCCCTAATACCACACCCGGCTGCATATCAACAATTCCAGAAATGGATTCAGTTGGTAAAATATCCATTTGCCCTGAAGACACATTTCGGATAGAACTAGTCTGATCTTTTTTAATAGTCATCCTATCCGCAATAATTACAACCTCTTGTCCTAATATTGTGGTTTCCTTCAATGATGCATTCACTTCTACAGTACGATTAACCGAAACACGAACATTTTCAACTATAACCGTTTCATAACCCATCATCTGGATTCTTACAGTGTACGAACCCGGAGGAACATTAAGAATAAAATAACTCCCATCCGAATCAACTGCTGCACCAATATTAGTACCATTCAAAATAACATTTGAACCCGGTAAGGGATTATATGTTTTTGCGTCAACTATAGTACCAGCTATTTTGCCTGTTGTCTGTGCCCACAAAACCGATTGTAAACAAAGTAAAATAACGAATAATAAAAATGTTAATTTGGTAATTCTCATAAAACCTCCAGTCAGTATTATATTCAACACACCTTTTTAATAAGTCTTATATTATATATATTAATCTTATAACAATTTTTAATTTTTTAAGCACTTGATTCAAGTAATGACACCTACTCGTTATTGTACACTTTTATATACTGGTCTGAAATATACAGTATGGATTTAAAATAACAAAAGAATTAAATTATTTTGGCTTGATTTCCTGTTTAACATAACTTTAACTCGTTTTAATCCTTTTTCGACTTTTAACTTTAATACTACATAAATTCCGGTCTGTTTTTTGTTTGGTTCTCCATTTTGCCTAATATTAATGACTC
>JAOZSG010000270.1 GCA_029939785.1 Fidelibacterota bacterium
GCTAACGGTTAGGCCACAGGGTTTTCATCCCTGCAATCGGGGTTCGATTCCCCGTGGCACTACAAAAAACACTCGAAATTAACGAGTGTTTTTTTTATACATCCTTTTTATATAAAAACTAATAAAAGTATTGATTTTGTCCTAAATTTTTAGCAAATATAGGGATGCATTAATTAAAAATTAAATAAGGGTGAATGTGAAATTATGAATATGAAAAATGTACTAACTGTAATATTAGGTGGTGGTAAGGGTACACGGCTTTTCCCGTTAACAAAATACAGATCAAAACCTGCTGTTCCAATTGCCGGAAAATTTAGAATTATAGATATTACTATTAGTAATGCTATAAATAGTGGGATAAGAAAAATTTTTATTCTAACACAGTTTAACACTCATTCTCTACATCGTCATATTTATGATACTTATCGTCTTGGACGATTTACGGATGGTTTTGTAGAAATACTTGCAGCCCAACAAACTGCTGCAAACATGAATTGGTATCAGGGCACTGCAGATGCGGTAAGACAAAATCTGAACTTTTTTTCCAATACAAAAACAAAATTCACACTAATCTTATCTGGCGATCATTTATATCGAATGGACTATAAAAAATTTTTATACAACCATCTAAAACAAAAAGCAGCTCTTTCAATTGCTGTAAAACCTGTTTCCAAATCAGAAGCCCCTGAATTAGGAATATTACAAACTGATGAAAAAGGCAGAATTATAAGATTTATCGAAAAACCAAACAAATCTGAATTGGATAGTTTTAAATCACCTGGTTTACCGGAAGAAACACCATTTTTAGCATCTCTTGGAATCTATTTGTTCAATAATGACACATTGTTTGAAAATCTTAATAAAACAAAAGAAGATGATTTTGGAAAACATATAATTCCTATGGCAATAAAAGAATCTAATGTTCAGGCATATTATTTTAATGATTATTGGAGAGATATTGGAACAGTTGAAGCTTTTTTTCATGCTAATCTTGAAATGGCAAAGCAAAATCCACCTTTTACATTTCATGATAATAAAGCACCTTTTTATACACGACCAAGATATTTACCGGGTTCAAGATTAAAAAATTGTCATATTGACGATACATTGATTGCTGATGGGTGTTATGTTGAAGATTCTCAAATCAAAAATACGGTTCTTGGTTTACGTACAATGGTAAAAAAAGGATCGTCTATAGAAGATTGTGTGGTTATGGGAGCCGATTATTACGAAATAGGGGAAGAAAAGAAATCTATTCCAATGGGAATTGGCGAGAATTGTGTTATAAAAAAAGCTATACTTGATAAGAATGTTCGGATTGGCAATAATGTTCAAATTATTAATAAAAACAATATTCAGAAAAAAGATGGTGAAATTTATTGTATTGATGATGGAATTGTTATAATTCCTAAAAACTCAATAATACCTGATAATACAATTATTTAATATGACTAACATTGAAGAGTTATTGAATCATTATTCACCTATTCCATCTGATTTGATTACAATGGTTAACAAACAAATTGTTAACCGTGGAATTATAGATAGTAATGTTATTTCTGCTTTTAAATCTATTGACAGGAAGAAATTCGTAGGCAAAAGATTTAAAGATATAGCATATGCTGATCGTCCTTTGCCAATTGGTTATAAACAAACAATTTCCCAGCCTTATGTTGTAGCATTTATGACTGAAAAATTAGGTCTTACAAAAGAATCCAGGGTATTAGAAATTGGAACTGGTTGTGGATATCAAACAGCTATTTTGGGTAAACTTGTAAAAGTGGTCTATTCTATTGAGGTGATTCCAACGCTGGCTAAAATTGCAAAAGAAAATTTAAAACAATTTAAATTAGATAATATTACAATATATAATAAGAATGGTAGAGAGGGGTTAAGAGAAAAAGCACCTTTTTCACATATTATTGTGACTGCTGGAAGTAAGGATATTCCCAAAGCACTGTTAGAACAATTAGAGATTAATGGCAAAATGATCATACCTGTAGGGGAAAATGAGTTAAATCAAGATATTCAATTGATTACAAAGAAAAAAAAAGATATAGAGATAGAAAAAATACTCCCTGTAAGATTTGTTCCTCTTGTTTAGTTTATTTTGGACTCCAACTTTAGATCACGAATTTTTTTGTGTAATGTTACCCTGGAAACTCCAATTATTTTAGCAGTATTTGAAATATTATTTTGATTTTTATTAAGATGATATAACAAATACTTTTTTTCAAATTTATTTATTGTCATTTCCATTGCATTTTTAAAATTTTTGTCCAAAATATCAACAGATAAATCTTCATTCCTTTCTTTATTTGTATTTAATATTGAGTCTGGTAAATCTAATGATTCAATAATGTTATGTGAACATGTAACATTTAATTTTCTCACAAGATTTTCCAGTTCCCGAATATTTCCGGGCCAAGCATAACCCTGAAGGATTTCTAAAGTTTTATTGGAAAATTTCAATTTTTGTGAATTTATACGATTTAGAAAATATTCAAGCAATAACGGTATATCGCCGGGTCTTTCCCTTAATGGAGGAACTTCTATCTCAAGAATAGATAATCGATAAAATAAATCTTCGCGAAATTCTCCTTCCGCTACTTTATCTTTTAGGTTTTCATTAGAAGCACCAATAATTTGAATATCAATTGGTTCAACCTTGTTACTCCCTAAAGGTTGAATCTGTTTCTCCTGCAAAACCCGTAATAATTTTGCCTGCATAGACTTGCTCATCTCATTGACTTCATCCAGAAAAATTGTACCTTTATTGGCTGCACTGAAGAATCCTGTTTTATTAGTAGTTGCACCGGTAAAAGCTCCTTTTTTGTAACCAAAAAACTCACTCTCAAGTAAATTATCAGGAATTGCAGCACAATTAATCGCTATAAAAGGATTATTCTTACGTACACCTCTTGAATGAATGGCTCGTGCGACGAGTTCTTTTCCGGTACCACTTTCACCATAAATAATTACAGTAATATCTTTATCATAATATACGTTTCCTATCATTAATCTGACTTTATTAATAGCAGCACTATTACCAATAATCATTGGTTCCTGAAATTGTTTCAGTCTTTCTTTTAAGTTTTTATTTTCATTTAAAATGGATATTGTTTTTTGAATCTTGGCTATTTTTATGCTTAGTTCTTCTAAATTAAGTGGTTTTAAAAGGAAATCATATGCACCTTGCTTCATAGCCAGAATTGCATTTTCCACGGTTGCATGAGCAGTTATAATAATTATAGGAGTTTTATTATTCATTTCGTGTAAATCACTTAATAACTCCAATCCAGTTTTTCTAGGCATTATAACGTCTGAAATAATTAGATCGGGTCGAAATCGTAATATTTGCTTAAGTGCATCTTCTCCATTATCTACTGTAATTATTTCATGTTTGTTATTTGATAAAAAAACTTCTAATCCTCTGGAAATTATCCTATCATCTTCTGCCAGCAATATTTTCATATTACAATCCTCATAATTATTAGACAGGATTTACTGGATAACGATTTTATTATCCTGTTTATCATGTTTATCCTGTCCAAATTTTTTCTTTCATTTCTTCATGTCCGCCAGTTGACATCACCATAAATGAGATTAATGTAATGGCAGTTTGATATTGACACACGCACCACGATTTTTTATGTTTTTTATTGAAATTTCACCTTTATGAGATTTAATAATTGATAAACAAATTGCAAGACCAAGACCGCTTCCATTTGGCTTGGTCGAATAAAATGGCTGAAATAATTTGTCTTGCTCATCCTGAGAAATACCACGACCATCATCAATAATTGTAAGGTTATAATAATTATCTATTTCTTTTCCTATAATATCCATATTGCTATTTTTAGGAGCATAATAAATTGCATTGATAATAAGATTAGAGATTACTTCATCAATTTTAATTCTATCTATTAATAAAAAAATATTATGTCCCAGCGATATTTTCAAATTTATTTTTTTTGTTTGGATTTCATTTTTAAAACAACCAATACTTCGAAGAATTAATTTTTGAATATTAACCTTTTCTAAATTTAATGCTGACTCTCGATAAAATTTCTTGAAATCAGTTAACATTTCCATAAAAGAACATAAAGCGTCTTTCATTTCATTCACATATAATTTTATAGTTTCATCACTGTTTTCATAGAGCTCCAAATTTTGAATCCAGATGCTGATACCACCAATTTTATTTTGTATATCATGGGAAATTTTTGAGACAGTCTCACCAATTAGAGCCAATTTTTCATTTTGAGAGAGTTTTTCTCTGGTTCGTACTAATTCTTCAAGATTTTCTTTTAATTGTTTATTTGATGAGTCCAGTTGAGTAAAAGTACTGTTTAACTTGTCAACCATTTGATTGAATGCATCAATCAAAGTTCCAATTTCATCATTCCTATGTAGAGATATTTTATCTGAGAAATCGCCTTCTGAAATTTTCCCTGCCACACTTGTGATATTATCAAGTGAAGATGTCAATTGTTTTGAAATAATTCCTACAATTAATAAAACGATTAAAAGTAAAAACAATACAAAATAAATCATCCTTTTAATTAACAGTTTATTTTGATATAAATCTGCTAAGATATTTTTATAGAGAATAATTATTAAATCAGGTGCTTTTATCTGTCCAAATAAATATAATGTGTTATTTACAATTTGTATTTTATCTATTTTATTATATAATTCATCTTTGTCAAAACCATAACAATTTTTAAAATTTTGATTAATATCCTTATTAATTGGTGAATATAAGATGTTACCATTCTTATCACTTAATATTGTATTTATTGATGATGGTAATTTATACAACTTAATTGTGCTTGAAATTAAATATTCCAAAGATATTGAGGCTTTTAATAAAAAAGGATTACTATCTGTTGGCATTAAAAC
>JAOZSG010000271.1 GCA_029939785.1 Fidelibacterota bacterium
GGATACGTTTAAGTGATATTTACAATCAATTCAATTATGGTATAAAAAATCCCTATGCAATAAAAAAATTCCTTCAAACAGTTCATGAACAATGGTCAATAATTCCCAAATGGGTGCTATTAATCGGCGATGCCAATTTAGGTGATAGAAAAAAAGATTTATTACCTACAGTATATTATCAAACTTATAAATGGGGTGCTGCTGCATCTGATTATTGGTACACATTAGTAAATGGCAATGATGTTTTACCAGAATTTTCTATCGGCAGATTTCCATGTGGTAGTATTCCTGAATTAGAGACATTGATTAAAAAAAGAATTGATTATACTCAAAATCCTATAATTGGACCGTGGAGGAATAAATATCTTTTTATTGCTGGTAGGGAAAATACTTTTAAAGAACAAACCGATGTTCTGATCAAAGACAACATAAAACCTCCTTGCTCTATTCAAAGACTTTTAATAAATCCATCTTCTGTCGCATCAGAATTTTTTGGTGGTACTGATACTCTACTAAATATAATGGATCAAGGAATTTCTTTAATTAACTTCATGGGGCATGGAGGTGGTGCAATTTGGGCAGATAGATCACTATTAACACTTGATGATATTGTAAAACTTCGTAATACGGGAATGTTACCTTTTATTTCCAGTTTAACATGTTTTACTGCTGATTTTGCTGCTCAGAATAGTCTGGGAGAATCTCTTGTTGAACTTTGGGATAACGGAGCAATAGGATTATGGGGCTCATCCGGTGTAGGTTGGATGATAAATGACTTTTTGATAGGTCAACCTTTATTTGATTATATACAAAAACCAGGAATGACAATCGGTGAAGCTATTGTCGGTGCAAAAGTCCAATATCTTACAGGTAATCCAATTTTCGGATATTTAAAACCATCAATGATATTTCAATATAATTTACTCGGGGATCCGGGAGTGATATTAACTCATCCTTCTGAAATATCTCCGATCTTATCCTCCGGTAATTCAAATCCAGTTGCAGGAGAAACTCTTAATATTTCTACCAATTTACCTTTTTCATCCGGAGAAGCAAAAATACAACTTTTTGATGATCAAAAATATCCTGTTACTCCAATTATTCCTTATTCTTTTACAAGTTCGGATTTTAATACATCTATTATAATTCCAGACAATTACTCTGCTAATAATGGATATATAAATTTTTATGCAAACAATACTGAGCAATCAAAAGATTGCAATAGTTATTTAATGTTATCAGTTGAAGGAAGTGGAATACAAAATTTGGTCTGTTTACCGGAATCTGTAAAGCCCGGAGATAATGTAAATTTAACTGTACAATTTATCAATGAAATTGATACAGCATATTGGCAAATTGATACTACCGGAGTTTTTTTGACACTTAATGCTAATGGATTAACATCAATAAATGCTTTTCAGGATAATCAAACTGATTTAAACATCCCATTGGTTTCTACCCAGAACAATCAAATGGTTAGCACAGCATCATATTCACCTTCTTCCCAGACAAAGTATTATGCATATCGTGTTTTTTGGAAGGATCATGGAGAAGATTATTACAGTAAGACGTATTTAATAAATATGGAGAGATTAACAGATATTTCTTTATTATCTGTTAAACAGGGAGGCTTAACTTTTCCATCATTAATAGTTAATGCAATAGTATCATCACCAAATCCGGTAAAAGCATTGATAGAAACTTTTCAAATTACTGATAATGATACGATATTAATCGATTCTAGAAATAAAATATTAGTATCTGGTGTGGAAAATGATATATATATTCCGATATTAACAGATAGTTCATATTTTGAAGGATATATTAAAATTTCTGCCACTGATATTAATGAATCTTACACATTTAATAATACTATTAATTTTTCCGAGACAATCAATCATTTTCTTGTAACTCCGCAATTGGGCACAAGTTATGCCGGTACACAGAATGATACTATCAAATTTTCTAATGATTTTTCATTTTATATACCTCCAAACAGTGTTTCAGATTCTTGTGTTATTTCATGTGTACTTGATTCCTTAATAAATATTAATCAGCCTGGATTTATTCCACTTTATCCAAATTCCACTCAGAATCAACAATTTAGCATGAAATTATCGAGAGAAGTAAATTTATCAAAAGCAGCAGCAGTATCTTACTCTTTTAGTACTAATGATGAACATGTAAGCATCATTTATTACGAACCTCTGCTTTCTACATGGAAACGTTTGGAGACAGATTTTCAGAATCAGCAATATTTTTGTTTTATGGAGAATATTGGTTCTGTATCATTAGCATCAGTAAACGATACAAAAAATCCTGAAATGGAAATAAATTTTGATGGCAGAAGAATTGAAGAGCAAGCATTTGTGGGACAGAATCCAACAGTATCACTGATATTTAATGATGAAAATGGAATTGACTTAAGTGAAAAGGGGTTGGAAATTTGGATTGACGATACTCCTGTTGATTTTAACAGAATCATTAAACCGGATACACTGAAAGAATGTAGAAATGTTTCATGTTCTTTTCGCACTGAACTAATAGAAGGATTGCATTTCTTAAAAATTAAGATAAAAGATGTATGTGGAAACATCAACGAAAAAGAATATGAATTTGAAATATTCAAAGACCTTTTAATCAGAGATTATGGGAACTATCCTAATCCTTTTCAAACCAGAACATGGTTTGTATATGAAATTACTCAAAGAGTTGAATCATTAAAAATTATGATTTATACTGCTTCCGGGCGAAAAATTTGTACAATTGATGATGACAAGGTTTTTGCTGAAAAAGAAATGACTGATTCCGGATATCATGAAGTAGATTGGGATGGTAAAGATGAATATGGTGAAAATATAGCAAATGGTGTGTATTTTTATAAAATAGTTGCAAAAACAGAAAAAGAAACAGTAACGTCAAAAGGAGTAATTGCTAAAATCAAATGAAGATGTCAAAAATTATTATAACTTTTTTTATATTAGTATCACTTGTATTTGCTGGAGAATATGGTGACTCATTTCTTAATCTTGGTGTAAGTGCAAGAAATTTGGCTATGGGAATGAGTGGAGGAGCATTAGATAGAACAAATACTTCATTTTTATCAAATCCTGCCGGAATGGCATATGTTTCATCACTAAATATTAATATGATGTATATGGATCAATTTGGTTTAGCACAATATAATTACTTAGGTGGCTCAATACCTGTAAGTAAAACATCAACAATTTCAATAAACTGGCTTCATTATGGAGTTAGTAACATTCCCAGAAGACCGGATTATTTTCTTTCTGGAGATTATTCTCCTGAAAAAATACGGGAAGAAATTTTACAGCACAAAGGTAAAGGTTTTGGATATTTTTCAGATAAAGAAGATGCTTTATTTATTAGTTTTTCAAAAATGTTCACTTATGATTTATTTATGGAATGGATGTACAAAATACTTCGTATTGAAATCCCAATTGGAGCGAATGTTAAAATGATAAAAAAGCAGTTAGATACTTCAGAAGCCTTTGGTCTTGGTACTGATTTTGGAGCCCGGATAAAATTTTCTTTTGGTCAAATAGCCAACAATAAACTTGGTGCACTATCCTTTGGATTAACACTTCAGGATTTTACAACCACACATGTCTATTGGAATACTGAACATCTTGATGAAATACCAATTAATATGAAAAGTTCAGTAGCTTTTGAACAACCAATATCATTTTTAAAATCACATATTGTAGTAAGTGCCGAAAAAAATACTCATTACAATAAAAACATAAGATACGGATTAGAATATCAATTCTTAAATTTACTGGCATTTAGAGCAGGAGTAAATGAAGAACAATTAAACTTTGGCTGTGGATTGAACTTTAAAATATTTTCTCTTAAAACAATAATTGATTATGCTTTTTTAAGGCATGATCTGGGAGATTGTCACAGGATAGGATTGGCATTATGTCTCATAAAATAATATATATATTTCTAATAATGAGTTCTTTTATTTCTTGTGAATTCAAAATAGAAAATGAACCACCTGATGCTCCGATTTGGATTCAAAAATCAGCACCGGAAGATTCTATTGAAACAGGTATCGATGCAGAGCCTCTTGAAAACAGAATTCTTCTCGAATGGCATCCGGTTGTAAATAAAGACCTGGAAGGGTATAAAATTTATAGGGCAATAAAAACCAATGATCCTGAAGAAGAAATTGCATTTGAAGAAATCACATCTATTAATATTTATCATAATCCAGAATTTGATTCATTATATTTTGATGAAGATGTAGTAGTTTTAACAAGATACCTGTATTATATCAAATCGTTTGATTATGATCAGCATTTAAGTGAGTCTTCAGATACCTTACAATATCAACTTACCGAAAAAGCTGATTTGGTTTCACCGGTTGAAGGAGAAGATATTTCAACAACACCTGATTTTAAATGGTTTAACAAGGCACAGATTAATGAAGTTGTTATAAGGGTTGAAACTTATCCTGAAGGTCATACCGTTTGGATTTCGCGATTTTCAAGTACTAATTATACAGGCGAAGTTAATATTAAAAAATACAATTTTGATGGATCTGCATTAAAGTCTCAACTAACACCCGGATCAAAATACCGATGGCGTATTGATAGTATTTATATGGTTAATCCTGATAATACTGAATGGGCTGGTTCCGAATCTGTATGGCAATATTTTACAGTTTCTCAATAAATTAACAAATGAATTCTCTTCTCCACCAAACACATTAATATTTCATTATAGCAAAATTTGTAGGCTTTATATTCAGAACTCTGGATTTGGCGTAAACAATTGTCTTTGTTTTGATAGTATCGTACCTAAAGGTACCGGGTTTTTTGAGTGGCTTAATGTTATTACAAATAGAGTCGCCACGCTGTGGCTGAAACCAA
>JAOZSG010000021.1 GCA_029939785.1 Fidelibacterota bacterium
TTTACTAGACTGGATATGGATTTATGGGAAAAAACATGTCATAATCCAGTGGAAATCATTAGCAAAATTGATCAAAAAACTCTCAACGACAAAGCCAATGATGACAGTTATGTTTATCTGCTTGGTAAGGTTAAAGAAGAATTTGATAGATATATTGAAAAAACGACTTGGTTTGAAAATGAAAAAAAATTAAATAAAGATCTCAAAGTTGCCTATTTTTCAATGGAATATGGAATTACAGAAAGTCTAGCTATTTATTCCGGTGGACTTGGAGTATTATCCGGAGATCATTTAAAATCCTCTTCAGAGTTGGGAATTCCATTAATCGCTGTTGGACTTTCATATCAAAATGGTTATTTCAAACAAAAGTTAAACATAAATGGATGGCAGGAACAAGATTACCCTATTAATGATTTTTATAATCTTCCCATGTCTGTTGTAAGAGATAAAAATGGAAAATCAATCATTGTTAAAGTATCTTTACCTGGTCGAGATGTATCCATAAAAATCTGGAAAGCCAAAGTAGGACGAATTTCTTTATACTTACTTGATACGAACATAAAAGAAAACTCAGAAGAAGATAGAATTATAACCGCTGAACTTTATAGTGGTGATAATGAAAGACGCATAAAACAAGAAATTGTACTTGGAATGGGTGGAATAAAAGCCCTTAAGGCTGTTGGTGAAAAAATTAGTATTTGTCACATGAATGAAGGTCACTCTGCTTTTGCCGGTTTAGAAAGAATAAAAGACTTGGTTATAAATGAAAAATTATCATTCCATGAAGCCGTAGTAGCAGTAAAAGCAGCAACAGTTTTCACAACTCATACTCCTGTAAAAGCCGGAATAGATCTGTTTGATTCTGAATTAGTCAAAACCTATTTTCATAATTATTGTAATGAAGTGGGTGTATCGATGGATGAATTTTTATCCTTCGGACGCGTCAATCAACATGATGAAAAAGAAAAAATATCCATGGCGATTTTGGCAATAAAACTTTCATACTTAACAAATGGTGTTAGTCAATTACATGGAAAAGTGGCACAAAAAATGTGGCGAAATCTATGGCCTGAAGTCTTGACTCAGGAAGTTCCTATCACAGCAGTTACAAATGGTATCCATCACGCTTCATGGATTTCTATGGAACTTGCAGAACTTTTTGACAGATATCTTGGTCCAAAATGGATAGAAGAACCTGCAGATAATTCAATTTGGAAAAAAGTTGATGATATTCCGGATGGAGAATTGTGGGGTGTCCATGAAAGAAGAAGAGCTCGTCTAGTAGGATTTGCCCGTAAAAAACAACAAGAATATTTTAGAGAAATCGAAGCTCCAAACTCAATAGTTCAAAAAGCTAAGAGTGTTTTAAATACTAATGCACTTACAATTGGATTTGCCCGTAGATTTGCGACGTATAAAAGAGCTACATTGATATTTAAAGATCCCGATCGTCTCGCCAAAATATTAAATAATGAAGATAGACCTGTACAAATATTAATTGCAGGTAAAGCTCATCCTCAGGATAATGAAGGCAAAAAATTTATTAGCGATATTCTTGAACTTACAAAAGAAGACAGATTCAGTCGTAATGTTGTTTTTCTGGAAGATTACAATATGAATATTGCAAGATATCTTGTTTCAGGTTGTGATATTTGGCTAAATAATCCAAGGCGTGGCTTAGAAGCATGTGGAACCAGTGGAATGAAAGCAGCAGCCAATGGATGTTTGAATTGTAGTACTCTCGATGGATGGTGGGATGAAATATATTCTCCTGAGATTGGTTGGGCGATAGGAAACCGTGAAGAATATCAAGATATGGAATTCTGGGATAATTTAGAAGCAGAAGAATTATATACATTACTCGAAAGTCAAATCGTTCCTACTTTTTATAATCGAGGTGAAGATCGCATGCCAAGGGAATGGATAAAAATGATGAAGCAAAATATGATAACAAACTGTGCCATTTTCAACTCTAACAGAATGCTACAGGAATACACTGAAAGAATGTATGTTCCAAGTAATGACAGAGCAAAAGAGATGACAAGTGATAATTTCAAATTAACCAGAGAAGTATCTGCATGGAAAGAAAAAATGCGTGCCGAATGGAATACCCTGAGATTTCTGAAAGTTGATACTGATTCAACTATTGGTGTCAATGTAGGTACAGATTTTAATATCTCCGCAGAAATATATCTTGGTAATCTTACACCGGATGATATTGATGTACAACTTTTTTATGGTAAATTAAATAGTGCTGGTCATATTGATGAAGGCGAATTTATATCGATGAATCTAAATGAAAAAAATGGTGATAATAAATATATATTCAAATCTGATATTGATAAATGGGATAGCGGGCTCAATGGTTTTACTCTACGTATTATTCCAAAGCACAAAGGTCTTGCAAATCCATTTGAAGATCGTCTGATTTACTGGTTTGAAGAAAAATAGAACCAATGTCTGAACTTTTAAACAACCAGGCAAAAGAACGAATATACGGTGCAAGAAAAGTAGCCGTACTAACGGGAGCGGGAATTTCAGCAGAGAGTGGAATTCCCACTTTCCGTGATACAGATGGGTTATGGACCAAGTTTTCTCCAATGGAACTTTCTTCATTTGAAGCCTTTTATAATAATACTGCAATAGTTGCAGAATGGTATAAAAAGAGGAGACACATTATAGAAGAAACAATGCCAAATCCAGGACATTATGCTTTGGCAGAAATTGAAAAAAAATTCCAATATTTTGATATAATAACTCAAAATATCGATGGATTACATAGCAAAGCAGGCAGTAATAACATAATTGAAATACATGGTAATATTATGAAAAATTATTGTATTGATTGCAAAAAAAAATATTCTGCTAAAGAATTTGATACAATATATGAAACAAGTGTATCTCATATCCCCAGATGTAATTGTGGTGGTTTAATACGTCCTGATGTTGTTTGGTTTGGCGAATTACTTCCAAAACAAACTATTGAAAAAGCATTTCAAAAAGCCGAAAAGGCTGATATATTCTTTTCTATTGGAACATCTGCTATGGTCAGACCGGCATCAGATCTACCTATTACTGCTATACAAAATGGAGCATTTTTAATAGAAATTAACATGAAACAAACTCATTTATCAGATTATACACATTTACAATTGAATGGACCATCAGGAAAAATATTACCACAATTATTAAAAGAAATAGAAAAAATTTTACATGATTAATATAATAAGTAATTTAAAATAGGGAAAAATTTGAAAAATCAATTAAGAAAATTATGGTTTCTAATTTTTATATTTAGTTTTTTACTTTCAGGATGTGCTTATTATAATACATATTATAATGCACAAATGTATTTTGAAAAAGGTAAAAAAGAATTTGAAAAAGATGAGCAAAAAAGTACTTCAACAAAAAAGAAATCAAACACAAAAAATTTCGATCTAGCTATTGAAAAATCACAACGTGTACTTAATAAATACCCAAAAAGTAAATGGTGTGATAATTCTATGTACATTATTGCATTATCATATTATTACAAAAAAAATTATTCAACAGCAAAAAAGAAATTTGAAGAATTTTTTGCAACATATCCAAATAGTAAATTGAAAATGGAACTAGAAGTTTGGTATGGTCGTATTCTATGGAAAATGGGAGATACAGAATTAGCAATTCATCAATGGCAAAAATCAGCCGAAAAAATAAAAGATAGAAAATTACTTTCAGAAATATATTATGCTACAGCAGAGTTATTTAAAGAAGAAGAAAAACTTGATTCTGCTATTACATATTATACACATGTTACAGAAGTACGAGGAGGATCAGACAGACATGCTATCTCACAATTTAGAATTGCGGAATTATACTTATTAAAAGGTGAAATTGAAGAAGCAATATTAAATTTGGAAAGAGTTGCATCATTTACAGCTGATCCAATATTAAAAAACAAAAAGCAGGTGTTACTTGTCAAAATTTACCGTGAATCAGGTAGATTTAAAAAAGCAAAAGATCTTATACAAAAACGATTAGCAAGTGAAAAAAACAAAGACATTTGGGGTGAATTAGAATTACAACTTGGTCTTGTTTATCGAGATGAAGGCGATACGTCAGCAGCATATTCCAGATTTAAACAAATTCCAATAAATTATAAAAAAACAAATGAATCTGCCGGTGCATACTATTATATGGGATTAATGGATATGACTATTAATCATGATTATAAAAAAGCTGAAAAAAATTTTTCATCAGTTCCCAAAGAATATTCAAAATCAATATTTTGCTTTGACGCAAAACAAAAAACCTCACAATTAAAAAGATTTTTTAATATAAAAAAAGAACTATCAACCGTATCAAAAATTGCAGAAAAAATTTTATTAAAACTAATTTCTCCTGAAAATGATACAATACATAATGATATAAATGAAGATATTGATCCCGAAGAATTAAAAAAAGCATTTGAAGAACAAGAAGCAGAAAAAGAAAAAATTGCTAATATAGATACATTATCAACTTTTGAAAAATATTATCAAAAAAGATATGAATTAGCTGAATTATATTATTTCAGTTTTCAATTTAAAGATAGTGCAAAAATTATTTTTGAAGACATTTCTTCAAAACAATATTTTAATCCTTACATTGATAAATCTTTATATGCGTTATATTATATTTATAAAAAAGAAAAAAATATAGAAAAGGCTGAAAATTACAAAAAATTATTAGAAGAAAACTCTCCTGATTCACCTTATTTAAATTATATAAATAATAAAAAATTAATCTTGCCTGAGCAAAACATTTTAGAAAAAGAATTATATACAAATGCAGAAAATTATATAGAGTCAAATCCAGATACAGCTATTATTCTTTTTCAAAATATAATTGATAATTTTCCAATTTCTGAAATCTCACAGCAAAGTATATTAAGTATTGCATGGATTCTTGAATATCGAAAATTTGATTTAAAAAATAGCCTGAATTGGTATAAAACTTTAGTTGATTCATTCCCTGATAATAAATCTTTTCAATATGCTAATCAACGATACACTTTTTTAAAACAAATTTCTGATAAAATTGCTCTGGATTCTGCAAAAACTGCTGATTCTTTAATAACCGCCCTTGATAGCACTACTATTATTAGTCCTCAGGACACGAATTCTATCGCAATAGATTCATCAGTAATTATGATTGATTCTTTAAATGTTCAAAGTGATTCTACAAAAATTATTAATCCGGAAGAAACAGGAACTGAATTACCTCCTATATCAAAACAAAATACAGACTCAATAAAAAAAGAAGAAAAAGAATCTTCAAATACAAAAAAACAATCAAAAAATCAAAAAAAAGTAGAAAGATAACTTCTGGAATGAAAAATATCTGCGAATCTATAATAATAGAAAATACACAATTAACAAAAGATTACTGGAAATTAAAATTAGAAGCACCAACAATTGCAAAGAATGCTAAACCGGGACAGTTTATAGAAATATATTTTAATAATTCTGTTAAAATTTTTCCCAGACCTTTTAGCATAGCTGGAATAGATGAAAACAATCTTGTATTAATCTACAAGATCGTTGGTAGTCAGACTAAAAAAATGACCTCCTGGAAAACTGGCGAACAACACAGGATACTTGGTCCTCTTGGTAATTTTTTCCAAATTAACAATATTGGAACCAATGTTCTCGTTGGTGGTGGAGTTGGAACTGCTCCTATGATTTTTTTACGATCACATTTAATCAGCAAAGGATTAGAACCAAAATATTTTTCAGGAGCGAGGAATGATTTGGAATATTTTCCGGAAGAAGTAAAAAACAGTCAACTATTTATTTCGACTGATGATGGATCAAAAGGGTTCAAAGGTAATGTCGTACAGCATCTTGAAAAAGAAATCCAAAATTTCAAACAACCTATCAATATTTATTCTTGCGGTCCGAAAAAAATGATGGAAGCATTAAAAAAATTAGGTCAAAAATATAAAATAAAAGTACAACTTTCAATGGAAACCTTAATGGCCTGTGGCATGGGACTTTGTCAGGGCTGTGCAATAAAAACTTATAGTAAAAATGGTGAAGATAAAATTTCACTTGTTTGTAAAGATGGTCCAATATTTAAAGCAGAAGAGATAAATTTTCATGGTTGATTTAACAATAAAAATATCAGATAAAATAGAACTACAAAATCCTATTATGACCGCTTCAGGTACATTTGGATATGGTGATGAATTAAGTACAGTAATAAATACAAATCTATATGGTGGAATTGTTTCCAAATCACTTTCATTAGAACCCAGAATCGGGAATCCTCCTCCAAGAATTGTAGAAACTCCCAGTGGAATGATTAATTCCATTGGATTAGCAAATATTGGTTTATCAAGATTCTTAGATGAAAAAGCAAAATATTTTCAAAATTATAATGGAAAAATAATAATAAATATCGCAGGAAAACAAGATGATGAATTTTATACAATATTAAAAAAATTGGATAAAATTGAGTGGGTTCATGGCTTTGAAATAAATGTTTCCTGTCCCAATGTAAAAGAAGGTGGAATTCAATTTGGAACTGATCCTGAATTTATGTTCAAACTAATTCAGCCAATGAGAGATCTAACTGATAAATTCCTTATGGTAAAACTTTCTCCAAATGTAACAGACATAGCACAAATGGCAGAAAAAGTACAATTGGCAGGCTGTGATGCTGTTTCAATGATAAATACTCTGTATGGTGCAGCAATAGATATTTATTCTGGAAAACCAAAAATTAATACTGTTGTGGGAGGATTATCAGGTCCCGCTATAAAACCTGTCGCAATTGCAAATGTTATAAAAACCTATAAAGCAGTGGATATACCAATTGTAGGTATTGGAGGAATTACTACAGGTGAAGATGTTATAGAATTTTTACTCGCCGGTGCTTCTGCCGTGGAACTTGGTACAGTTCACTTTTTTAATCCAAATGCCGTTGATGAAATTTTGCAATTTTTAGTTTCATATTGTAAAAAAATGAATATTAAACGTCTCAGAGACATTACAGGTAAAGCAAAAATATGAAATCTGTTCTGAATCTTATTTTATTGATAATATTTTTAATAGGACTTACGGATTGTACATCAGTTCCAAGATATCATTCAGAAAGCACACCAAGACATAAAACCGCGAAACAATTACCAAAAAAAACAAAAAATAAAGTACCATTATTAATAAAAGGTTCAAATCATACAGCAATATTAACATCATCTTATTATGGCCCGAAATTCCATGGTCGTCCAACAGCAAGTGGGGAAATATTCGATATGAATGGATTAACGGCTGCTCATAAAACTTTACAATTAGGCACTATTATAAAGGTAACTTATCCTAAAACAGGAAAATCTGTAATAGTTAAAGTTAATGATAGAGGGCCATTTATCGCAGGAAGAGATCTAGATCTTTCACTTGGTGCGGCAAAAAAACTTGGTCTTGTAAATGAGGGAGTTGGAAAAGTTAATGTCACTATTATTAAATGGGGTACTGGAAAAAAATAATGTTGCTGGGTTTCTTTTTATCCCTCCTTTCAGTCGATTAACCTCACGGTCAGGAATGACCGTGTTACATAGAACAGGCATTCCTGCCTGTTTTGGGCTCAAATCTACCAACCATTATCCGAAACTTTTATAAGATAAAAAATTAATTTTTCTTCAATGGTATAAAAGTTTTTATTACATTAACTTTCACGAGTTTTTTCAATCAATCTGTTTATAAAGAATAGATCCATTTACTGAAAAGGAAAAAGATGAAAGATATTATTACAAGAGTGTCAATAGGAATAGTTGGAATCCCAATAATCTTATTTTTAATCTATACCGGCGGTTATCTTTTCACTATATTCCTAATCGGAGTAGGAGTACTGAGTCAACTTGAATTCTATAACATGTGCAAAGAAAAAAAACATGATAGTTATTCTACAATTGCTATTTTATGTGGGATAATCTGGATTGCTACAACATATTATGCACCTCAATTTCTTTTACCGATAATAATCGCCTCAACTATATTATTTTTAATCATAAATCTCAAAGGTGAAATAAAAAACACCACAGAAACATTCGCTATCACATTAGCAGGTTTTTTATATATACCTGTTCTTATATCCACTCTAATTTTAATTAGGCAATTTTATATCAACACATCTTTGTCAGAATCAGAAACAAGCAATCTAATCATTGTACTATTTGTATCTGTATGGATAAACGATACATTTGCATATCTGTTTGGTTCTATGTTTGGCAAGAGGAAATTGGCCCCAAAAATTAGTCCCAAGAAATCTATCGAAGGAAGTATTGCAGGAATTATTGGTGTAATTATCAGTGTATTCATCTTTAATAAAATCCATTTTTTACCCAATTACTTCACATTAATTCATTTAATAATACTATCTTTAATTTTTGGTATTTTTCCACAAATTGGAGATCTTACAGAATCAATATTCAAAAGAGATACAGGAGTAAAAGATTCCGGGAAAATTCTTATGGGACATGGTGGAGTAATGGATAGATTTGATGCTATTTTTATGACAGCTCCGGTTGTATATTTATTTATTTTTATAAGCCTTAAATTAATATAAAGAAAAAGGAAAACATAGAAAATGACTTTAGATTTAAATAAACTATTAAGCAAATTAAGTGATAACATTAATTATAATAACTCACCTATTTCCATTGTATTAGCTGCCGGTCATGGGAAAAGAATAAAATCTGATAAATCAAAAATGCTTCATGAAATTTGGGGCGTACCATCAGCAAAACGTGTAACTGAAACAGCAATAAAAGGATTAAACTCCGATAATGCAATAATAGTTGTAGGAATAAAAGCTGAAGAGGTGGCTTCTTCTATTGGTAAAACTAGAAATCGGCTATTTGCATTTCAGGAAAAACAAAATGGAACAGGTCATGCAGCAATGGTTGCATTAGATTTGTTAGATAGCACAAAAAAAGTGGGTGATATCTATATTTTTCCAGGAGACATGGGATTATTGACCGAAACTGTTGTAAAGAATTTTCGTGAAGGATTTGAAAATTCTAATGCAGGCATGATGATTCTCACCGGGCTTTATGAAGGAAATTCTAAAGATAATTATTATGGAAGAATTGTCCGAGTACCGAAATCAGATTCTACCGGAAATATGTCTGGTATAGATGAAGGAAAAGTAATTGAAATTAAAGAACATAAAGATATATTGGCACTAGGTGAAAATGAAAATTATTTAACCGATTTTAATAATAAACAATATAAATTCTCGAAACAGGAATTAATCAATATTACAGAATATAATTCTGGTGTTTATGCTGTTAAATTTGATTATATAAATAAATTCATCCGAGAAATCGGTACAAATAATGTTCAAGGTGAAGTATATATTACAGATTTGATTTCAATAATGAATAATAATGATATTACAGTTGGTGCATTCCCTACAACAGATAATGATTCTGTAATGGGATTTAACACAAAAAGTGTGTTATATGAGATGAATAATATTTATAAAAATCAGATTTATGATAAAATAAAAGATATTGTGACAATCGAAGATAAAAACGATTTTTATATTGCTGATAAAGTTGTAGAAAATATTCTGAATATGGCAGAAAAATCCATTTTGGATATTGAAATTGGTAAAGGTACATATATAGGAAAAAATGTTATCCTAAATAAAAAAGTAATCCTGGAACGTGGCGTTGTTCTGGATGGTAATATTGAAATTGGTGAAAATAGTATATTAGAAAAAAATGTTACAATAAAAAATGACATTGATGAAAGTGTAAAAATTGGTAAGAATTGTCAAATAAAATCAGAAAATAAAATTATTGGTCAGGTAGTACTAGGTGATAATGTTCAAATTAATTATAACACGTCAATCAGTGGATCAATAAAAAAACCAATTGTTATAAAAAATAATGCTAAAATAACTGGAATTATAAATAATTTTTAATTTAGAAAGGTAAAAATGCGAAAATTAACTGTATTATTAACAATTATATTAATTTGTCTTATGCAAATTAATTGCTCAAAATTAGATAATCCGATAGTTCATATGAATACAACATCAGGTAAAATTGTACTCGAACTAAATTCTGCTGCTGCACCTAAGACTGTAGAAAATTTTCTCAGTTACAGTAAAAGTGGATTTTATGAAGGAACAATATTTCATAGAGTCATAAATGATTTTATGATTCAGGGTGGTGGTTTTACTCCGGATATGAAAAAAAAGGAAACAAAAGAACCGATTAAAAATGAAGCTGACAATGATCTAAAAAATACTGTCGGTACAATTGCAATGGCAAGAACAAATGATCCTCATTCTGCAACTGCTCAATTTTTTATAAATGTAAAAGATAATCCCTCCCTTAATCATAAGGATAAAACCACACACGGTTGGGGATATTGCGTTTTTGGTAAAGTTATAGAAGGCATGGAAGTCGTCAATAAAATAAAAGAGGTCTCAACCGGAAAAAGATTATTTTATTCTGATGTACCGATTGACGATATTATTATAGAATCGGTTAAAATCAAGGATAAAAAGTTTTTAGGAATGACTTTTTAATATATTAGAATAAATCAACATATATCAATTAAAGAGAAAAGAATTAACATGAAAAAACTTGGCAATATAGTAATTGAACTAAATAGTGATGCTGCACCAAAAACAGTAAAAAACTTTTTGGATTATTGTGAAAATAATTTTTATAAGGGAACTATCTTTCATCGGGTAATTAAAAACTTTATGATTCAAGGTGGTGGTTTCAGTTCAGGATTAGAAAAAAAAGATACCCAAATTCCTATCGAAAATGAAGCTGATAATGGATTAAGCAACGATAGAGGTACAATTGCAATGGCAAGAACACAAGATCCTCACTCTGCAACTGCTCAATTTTTTATAAATACTGTTGATAATAGTAATCTTAATTATCAGAATAAAACTCTTCCTGGTTGGGGTTATTGTGTTTTTGGAAAATTAATTGAAGGAATAGAAGTAGTTGATATTATTGAAAATAGTGCAACCACTTCAAAAGGAATGTATCAAGATGTTCCTGAATCGGAAATTGTTATAGAATCTATAATAATAAATGAGAATCAAGTTACATTTAACATTATTCAAAATTAATAATACGACAGAAGCCCAATTATAAAATTGGGCTTTCTGTATCGTGATTAAAAGATGAATGAATAAGAACTCATCCATGATATAATATAATATAATTTTGTAAGAATACAAATAATTCATTCTATTATAAAATAAATATTGACAAATCACATTATTTTATATATTCTTTATTATTGACTTCTGTTTTTTTATTATTTATAATAAAAAAAGTGTCATCTGCCAACTGGCAGAAAAAAAATGAAAGAAAAAAATAAAGATATAATTAACATGATAAACAGAATGACAAAATATAATTATCCAATAATTCTTGTTAATCTAGTTTTTAAATAATAAGGAAAAAATCATGAGTGATGCAAATAAAATTTTACTAGAAACCGGTACAAATGAAATGGAACTTTTAGCTGTCATAATTGACGATCAATATTTTGGGATGAATGTTGCCAAAGTTCAATCAATACAACAATATGATGAAAAACTCATAACATCAATTCCGGCTACTGTTCCTGCAATTTCCGGTATGTTTTTATATAGAGGTAACACAATTCCCCTGATTGATTTGGCAGCAATATTAGATAAAAAATCTCCACCTCCGAGTGAAGATTCAAAAGAAATCATTGTTATTACAGAATTTAACAACTCAACAAATAGTTTCAAAGTTCAAGGAGTTAATCAAATCTACAGATTATCCTGGGAAAAACTTGCACCTTTAAATGAAATGGTTGGGAACACATCATATATTACTGGTTCCGTTTTCATTGATGATCATGAAATTTTGGTATTGGATTTGGAACATATACTTGCAACTCTTTTTCCACAACTGACTTTAGAAGATGTAAATGAAGAACTACTACAACAACAACAAACTATTAAACGTGATCAATTAAAAATTGTTTTTGCTGAAGATTCAAGTATCATACGAAAAGGTGTTGTAAAAGCACTTACAAATTCCGGTTATACTAATATTAACGAATTTGAAAATGGTAAATTAGCTCATGATTTTATTTTTAATAATAAAGAAGAGTATTCTCAGGATAGTAAACATACAGTATTAATTTCTGATATTGAAATGCCGGTAATGGATGGATTAAGTCTTTGTAAGACAGTTAAAACTGATAATGAATTAAAAGATATACATGTTATTATGTTTTCAAGTTTAATTAACAAACCAATGATTGTTAAGTGCAAGAGTATTGGAGCAGACAATTATGTAACTAAACCGGAAATTAATAAATTAATTGGCCTTCTTGATGATTTTTGTGATTCCAAATAATAATTAAAATATTACTATTACAAGATCATAAATAGAATGAGTATAAACTGCGATTCCATATCCACGTAATAAGAACAAAATTGACAAAAATATCCCCGCAGAAAATCTTATAGAAAAAGAAATAATATTAAATTCATCACCATATATGCCAATATAATGAAATACAGCAAATATAAAAGATGCAAATAAAACAGTACCAATATTTGAAACCCACCCAGAAAATCTAAAAATATCTTTTAATAAAAATATTCCTGCCTTTATTAAGACAACACGAAATATCAATTCCTCATAAATTCCTGCACCCATAGATAACGCAATTAACTGACGTTTTCCTGCAATTGTTGTGGGCATTAAAAAAATATCCCCAATTTTTTCTACAAAAATGAATAATATTATAGCATAAATCATACTTTCAAGAAACATCAATAAATAAAATCTACTCATAAATATATCAAAATTTTCATGTTTCGACTGAAAATAATAAGATATAAACAATCCAATTAATACAACAAATCCAACGAGGTAAAATCCATAGATATTAAACAATGCAAAAAACTGACGTAGTAATGCATCCGCTCCATTCCGCATCCCAATTATATCAGAGTGATTAAAAGAAAAAAGTAGTATTTCATAAATAATAATAAGTGGAAGTATAAAAAAAATGCTGTAAATGGGAGATTTAGATAGTTTATAATAATTCTTAAATAATCGCATAATATGAAATTACAATCAAAAAAACTCAATCAAATAAAAGTTTATCAATCATTATCCATCTGTAAAACAGCAAGAAAAGCTTCCTGTGGTACTTCCACATTGCCGACCTGTTTCATTCGTTTTTTGCCTTCTTTTTGTTTTTCCAGTAGTTTCTTCTTCCTGGTAATATCACCACCGTAACATTTTGCAGTTACATTTTTTCGCACAGCTTTCACATTGGTTCTGGCTATAACTTTACTACCAATAGCAGCTTGGATTGCAACCTCAAACATCTGTCGCGGGATCAGTTCTTTTAATTTTACACATAGATCACGTCCACGATAATAGGAATTGCTTCTATGAACTACCATAGATAATGCATCAACAGGTTCATGATTTATAAGAATATCAAGTTTAACAAGATCTCCTTTTTGAAAACCAATATGATCATAATCAAAAGATGCATATCCTCGCGATACAGACTTTAATTTATCATAAAAGTCATAAATAATTTCAAGCAGAGGAAGTTCATAATTCAACTGAACTTTGTCAATATCAAGATAATTTGTATTTTTATACACACCTCGCCTGTTCATACAAAGTTTCATTATACCTCCCTGGTATTCAGGAGGAACGATAATCTCAGCTTTTATATATGGTTCCTGAATTGATTCAATATCACCTAAATCAGGTATATCAGAAGGTTTATCAATACGGATTTTTTTACCATGTTTATTATGAATTTCAAACATTACATTAGGTAATGTTGTGATTAAATTCATATTAAACTCTCTCTCAAGTCTTTCCTGAACAACTTCCATGTGAAGAAGTCCAAGATACCCAACACGAAAACCAAAACCAAGAGCGTTTGATGTTTCAGGTTCATAACTTAATGATGAATCATTTAATTTCATTTTATCGAGTGCAGAACGAAGTTCAACATAATCAGCACTATCAACAGGATACATTCCACTAAAAACCATTGGTTTAATTGATTGATAACCGGCCAATCTCTCTGTTGCAGGATTTTTTTCCAAAGTAATTGTATCACCTACTTCAATCTCTGAAATATTTTTGATACCACACATCACATATCCAACATCTCCAGCAACCAATTCCTTTGTTTTCACTTTGCCCAACTTAAAAATACCAATTTCAGAAACATCATGATTACTATTATTTACTAAAAATTTTATTAGATCATTTGTTTTGATTTTTCCTTCAAAAACTCTGATATAGGGAATTACACCTCTATAAGAATCATAAACAGAATCAAAAATCAATGCTCTTAGTGGTTTATCAATATTATATTCAGGCTCAGGAATAGTAGAAACAATTATCTCGAAAAGATCTTCAATTCCTTTTCCACTTTTAGCACTTGTCAAAACAATATCTTCTTCTTCACATCCAATAAGATCAATAATTTGATGTTTGACACTTTCTACTCTGGCAGTAGGTAAATCAATTTTATTTATCACCGGTATGATAGTTAAATCATTTTCCATTGCCAGATAAGCATTACTTACAGTTTGAGCTTCTACACCTTGAGCAGCATCAACCAGCAACAATACACCCTCACATGCAGCCAGACTTCTGGATACTTCATATGAAAAATCTACATGTCCCGGTGTATCTATTAGATTAAATGTATATTCTTTACCGTCTTTACCATTATAAATCATACTAATTGGATGAGACTTGATTGTAATTCCACGTTCACGTTCCAAATCCATATCATCCAGTATCTGTGCTTTCATATCACGTTCACTAATTGTACCAGTAAACTCTAACATTCTATCTGCCAAGGTTGACTTACCATGATCAATGTGAGCGATTATTGAGAAATTTCGTATATTCTTTTTCATAGGGCTAAATATAAATTAAACTCACTCCTTAAACAAGATTTCTATGTTTTATTCATTTGGTAAACTCTTAAAAATTATTTTTAACTGCAAGGCTCGCGAAGAATACAATAATTAATTTGTTGAAAATCAAGTAATTAAGATCATTTTCCTTTCGGACCTTTGCATACTTATCAGTTAATTTTTGACTTTTTACAAATCAGTTATTCATTATGGATATTAAATTTCATTTGTTTTTTCATTCAATTTTTTATATATTTTTTAATGTTAAAAAATTACTTTGACATTTTCACAAAAGATATAGAAACAATTACTGAAAATATGAACAGAAAAAGAATATACTACAACGATCTCATTTGCAATATCAACAAAATTGATAATTACACTCATGATTTCACTTATAAAAAATTTTGCGAAGATGAATTAGTTCAGGATGCTGTCTTAAGAAATTTGGAATTAATTTGTCATGAATTACAGCAAACAAGTCTTCATTTTGATAATAAATATATCGATATTGACTCCCAAAAAATCAAATCATATAATGATATCATAGAACGTGATTATGAAGGAATTGAACTGAAATTTATTTGGGATATTATCAAAAACAAACTACCTTTAATGCGATTAAAAGTTAAAGATATGGTATAATTATACATATTCTTGTTCAAATAATCCACCTAACCTCCTATTATCAAAATACTTACTCAATATTTTACTCTTTTATTATTTATTACTAAATTATAAATTAAATCTTTTGAGTTAAAAACTAATAACTATTATATTTATAACTAAAAGTGTAATTGAAAATCGAATAAAAAAAGGAGAAAAAATGTCAATAGCAACATTTAAAGAATACAAAGAAATGTTAAACAAAGCACATAAAGAACATTATGCTTTTCCTGCTGTTAATGTAGCAAATAGCGACACTGCCAATGCAGTAATCGAAGCTTTTGCAAAAGCAAATTGTGATGGAATCGTTGAGATTTCTCCAGGTGGCGGAAAACATAATTCCGGTGCTTTAGGTGATGAAGTATTAGGGACTATCGCACTTGCAGAACATGTTCATAGAATTGCCTCAAAATATGATGTAAAAATTGCTCTTCATACCGATCATTGTCCTCCGTCAAAGGTTGATTCATTTTTAATGCCATTAATTGAAGAAACTAAAAAACGTAGAGCCGCAGGACTTCCAAATCTTTTTAATAGCCATATGTTTGATGGTTGCGAACTTCCATTAGAAGAAAATATGAATCAAGCAGAAAAAATCCTAAAAGTCTGTGCTGAAAATGAAATAATTTTAGAAATTGAAGCCGGAGTTGTCGGTGGTGAAGAAGATGGTGTAAACAGAGAAAATGTAGATAAATCAAAACTCTATACAACACCTGAAGACATGGTTTATGTTTATGAAAGACTTAGCAAAGTTGAAGGTGGAAATTTTATGTTTGCTGCAACTTTTGGTAATGTTCATGGTGTTTATAAACCGGGCAATGTTGTATTGACACCAAAAATTCTTAGAGATGGACAAAAAGCAGTTACAGATAAATATGGTAATGACGCAAGTTTCTGGCTGGTATTTCATGGTGGCTCAGGTTCATCATTGGATGAAATTCATGAGACATTGGAATATGGTGTTATCAAAATGAATATTGATACTGATACTCAATATACTTTTACACGTCCAATCGTTGATCATCTTTTCAAAAACTATGATGGTGCACTAAAATTAGAAGGTGAAGTTGGAAATAAAAAAGTATATGATCCACGTAAATACCTGGTCAAAGCAAAAGATGGTATGCGTGACAGAGTTATTGAAGCATGTGAAACTTTAAAATGTGCAGGAAAAACAATTAATTCTTAATAATTGCATATTATTAATTATATAAAGTAAATTAAAACTCATCCTGGAATTAATCGGGATGAGTTTTTAATTTTAGAGGAATTATGTATTTATATCAAAAAACCAGAAGGTATTTTGCCCAGGTCACAGGAGGTTTTGAAGAACTTGCCCAAAGTGAGATAAAAGAACTTGGCGGATTTGGGACAGAAATTGGTCATCGTGGAATATATTTTAATGCAGAAAAACAAAATCTGTATAACATCAATTATCAATCAAGAATAATCAGCAGAGTTCTTGCACCACTGATACAATTCAGAAGTCATGATGATAAACAGTTATATGGAAAAATTGCTTCGGTAAAATGGACAGATTTTTTAAATAATGATAAAACCTTTGCTGTAACAGCAAATTCTTCACATAGTAAAATAAGTCATTCAAAATATGCTGCATTAATAGTAAAAGATGCAATAGTTGACCAATTCCGTGAAAAAACCGGCGAAAGACCCAATATAGATACAAAATCACCGGATGTATTAATTAATCTCTATATTCATAATAATAAGGGAACTTTAAGCATTGATATTTCAGGAGATTCTCTACATAAACGCGGATACAGAAAACTTAGTACAGATGCTCCAATGCAGGAAACCCTCGCTGCTGCTATTATCCGTCTGTCAGGCTGGAATGGAGAAACACCTCTATATGATCCAATGTGTGGCTCCGGAACGTTGCTCTGTGAAGCTTTAATGCATTACTGCAAGATTCCA
>JAOZSG010000272.1 GCA_029939785.1 Fidelibacterota bacterium
TTATATGAGAAAAGACCTTTTACAATACTATCTATCATTAATGAAATCATAAAGAGTATTATTTGCAAATATATCATTGTTTATTCAATAATATTGCTAAGTGTACCAATTAATTCATATACTCAGGTCAATAAAAGTACAAATTATCAAATAGATAATATTATTATTAAAGGTAATACTACCTATAGTACAAGAAAATTAAAATCCAACTTAAGTTTGAATAAAAATGGATTATTAGGCAATACGAATTTTACAAGAAGACTAATTGAAATGGATAGAATTGCTTTAAAAACTCATTACGTGAAAAATGGATTTTTAAACTGTTCTGTATTGGATTCTTTTTCTATTTCTGAAAATATGAAAGTTGATGTTTTCTTTTTTATTGATGAAGGTAATCAGTTCTTTTTAAAAGATATTGAAATAAGTGGTAATACCTCAATATTAGACAAAAAACTATATGGAGAAATTAATCATAAGTTTGATAAACCATTTAATCCATTAAAAATTCGTAAAGGACTTAGGAATATTAAAGAAAGTTATTCCAATATTGGGAAGCCACTTGTTCGAATTAGTGATTCGATTGCTGTTAATAATAATAACGTGAGTCTGTATCTTGATATTATGGAATATCCGACAATGAAAATAAATCACATTCTAATTAAAAACAATAGTAAGATAAAAGATATTATTTTACAAAGAGAAATTGACATTAAGCCGGGAGAAGTATATTCCGGCTTAAAACTAAACAAAAGTAAAAAGTATTTAATAAATACCGGATTATTTTCTACTGTTAATATTAATTCTGCAAATATTGATACATCTAATGGATTAATAGATCTTATTGTCTATGTTCGTGAGCGTGATATGCATTATTGGGAAATGAATACAGGTATTGTTCAGAAAGAAGGTTTAGGAACAGAAATCAATACAAACTATAATATCGCTGCTCAATGGAAACATAGAAATCTTTGGAAAAGAGCAAGTAGTCTTGGTGTAAACTCAGAAATTGATATAAATGCAATGAATATCAGCTCTCGTCCCGATATTAATGCTGAAATTAATTATATTGAACCCTGGCTTTTGGGTTTTAGATCTGCAACATTATTCAAAGTGTTTATGAATAATTTAATACAACAACAAAATGAATTTACTAAAATTGGTTCTGAAATATCTTTGATTATGAATCCGGATAAAAGGAATTATTTCAAAACCGGTATTGAATTTAGTGAGATTGTTAATAAGTATGAGAATGTCGATACATCAATTACAAGGGAATTAGAAAAGGAAAAAGAACGTGCGATTATTTTTAATTATAGAAAAGACAGAAGGAATGATTTTTTATTTCCGTCTAAAGGATATTTGTTTTCCTTAAGTGGTAAAATTGTTGGATCTGTTTTAGGTGGTACAGAAAATTACTATCAAATAGAAAGTTCTTATAGTAAATATCAAATTATTTTTGGGCAGGTTGTTCTTGCATATCGTACAAAAATAGGTTTTTTAACACCTTATGGATCAGATGAAAATACACCGGAATATGAGAAGTATTATTTAGGTGGTGCTACAAGTTTACGGGGTTGGGAAAACAGAAAATTTATAGTAAAAAATAGTGTTGAAATTCGTAAAAATATAAAAATTTTAACAAGTTTTGAATTACGCTTTCCGATCTATTGGAGATTTGGGGGTGAGTTTTTTATAGATGGTGGGAATTTAGTCGATGATCTTCAGTCTCTTTATAATGAAGTATATCGATGGAATTATGGTTTTGGTATCACCTTAACTACACCTTTAGGACCTGCCAGGATAGACTTTGCAAAGCCGTTTAATATTACTCATGCAAATAAAAAATGGATTCCTCAGTTTGCAATATCCTATGCATTTTAATATTTTTTTGAAAAAAACCGATACAAATGGAACTTTTAATTTTAACATAAGTATGAAATTGTTGAATGAGAAACAGTAATTATTTGATGATAATAAAGAATAATAATTCAGCTTGTGATATTTTAAAAAACGAATAAATTTACTACGGATATTATATGAACCATAATACAAATTATTACAGGAGGAGATAGAAATGAGAAAACAATTAATAATCGCTATATTTACAGGTTTAGTTCTATTAATTGGATGTTCAGGAAAAGCTAACAAGTCAGCACAAGGTTATTGGGAATCTGCTAATGCACTTTATGAGGTAGAAAATTTTAAAGGGGCAATTACGGAATATAAAAATATTATTAATTTTTATCCTGAAGATTCACTTACAATAAGAGCTAATTTTACTATTGCAGAAATAACAAAAAATAACTTAAAAGATTACAAAACTGCTATTAATATGTATAAAAAAATATCAAAATTATATCCGGATTCACCAAAAACTCCAAATGCAATGTTTATGATTGGATATATTTATGCAAATGAATTGAAAAATGATGTTCAGGCAAAAAAATCTTACGAAGATTTCATAACTCAATATCCTAATCATGTATTAGTTCCATCAGCCAAATGGGAAATTGAAAATTTGGGTAAATCATTAGAAGAAATTCAAAAAATAACAACTGACGAAGTTAAAGAATAAATTTTAGTAAATGGAGAAATTATAAATGTCTTTTAATCTTTCAGAATTGAATGAAAAAATACAAAAGGAAAGTGTTTTTGTAAAGAATGTTCAACAGGAAATGGCCAAATCCATTGTTGGTCAGGATGTAATGATCGAACGTTTGATTATTGGTTTGTTATGTAATGGGCACATTTTATTGGAAGGTGTACCGGGTTTGGCAAAATCTTTGACAGTTAGTAGTCTGGCTAATGTGCTAAATGCTACGTTTCGAAGAATTCAGTTTACTCCGGATTTATTACCGGCTGATTTGATAGGTACATTGATTTACAATCAAAAAACAGGAAGTTTTGAGACAAAAAAAGGACCTATTTTTAGTAATCTCATTCTAGCAGATGAAATAAATCGGTCTCCTGCAAAAGTTCAATCTGCATTATTGGAAGCGATGCAGGAACGTCAGGTAAGTATAGGGGAAACTACTCATTTGCTTGATGATCCATTTCTTGTTCTCGCAACTCAAAATCCAATTGAGCAAGAAGGAACCTATCCTTTACCAGAAGCTCAGGTAGATAGATTTATGTTAAAGGTTATTATTGACTATCCTAACAAGACAGAAGAATTGGAAATTATGAAAAGAATGGCCAATACTGTCAGAAAACCTATACTGTCACCGGTTGTCACAATAGATGAATTAAAAAATGCACGCAAAGTTGTAAATGATATTTATGTTGATGAAAAAATACATAAATATATTATTGATCTGATTTTTGCAACAAGAACACCGGAAGAATATAATCTTGATGATTTGAAGGATTTAATTTCAACAGGAGCATCTCCACGTGCTTCTATTAATCTTGCAATTGCAAGTAAAGCAAAAGCTTTTATTCAGGGCAGGGGATATGTTACACCTGAAGATATTAGAGATATTATCAAAGATATAATGAGACATAGAATATTATTGACCTTTGAAGCTGAAGCAGAGGAAGTCACTTCCGAAGAAATTATTCAAAGAATTGTTGATACCGTTGAAGTTCCATAAAACTGATTTTAAGCACTAAATAATTATGATTCCAAAGGAAATTTTAAAAAAAGTCAGACAAATTGAGCTGAAGACGAGAGGACTTGTTAATGATGTCTTCAGTGGAGAATACCTTTCTGTTTTTAAAGGACAGGGAATGGAATTTTCGGAAGTCAGAGAATATCAATATGGAGATGATATTCGTAAAATTGATTGGAATGTAACAGCAAGAAATAATAAACCCTTTGTAAAAGTTTTTGAAGAAGAGAGAGAACTGAATGTAATGCTTGCTGTAGATGCTTCAGGTTCAGGACAATTTGGTTCAAAAGAAAAATTCAAATCTGAGATTGCAGCAGAAATATGTGCTTTGCTAGCTTTTTCTGCAATAAAAAATAATGACAAAGTAGGACTGTTAATCTTTACTGATGATGTAGAAAAATATATACCTCCTGGAAAAGGAAAATCCCATGTTCTTCGTGTAATCAGGGAAATTTTATATTTTAAACCGAACTCGCTAAAAACCAATATTTCTAGGGGAATGGAATATTTACTAAAAGGATTAAAAAGGCATACTATTGTTTTTGTCGTTTCAGACTTTGATGATACTGGGTTTGAAAAACCTTTAAGAGTGCTGAATCAAAAGCACGATGTTATTGCAATTCAGACTTATGACCAAAGAGAAAAAGATTTACCTGATGTAGGTCTTGTCAAACTTAGAGATGCGGAAACAGATGAAGAAATATGGGTTGATACTTCAAATAAGTCATTCCGAGAGAATTTTAGAGCATTGATTGAAGAGAAATTGAATAAATTTTCCAATAATGCAAAATGGATCAATTTGGATCATATATTAATTAATGTTGCAGAATCCTATATCGATCCATTAATAAGATTTTTCAAAAATCGTGAACGAAAACTTCGGTAACTTTTATGTATAGAACATCAAAAATTATGGAGAAAATTGGAACTTTTTTTATTATAATATTTGTTATATTTAATTTATCACATGCTGAAGAAGGATCTGTATCAATTAATACCAAAATAGATACAACATTAGCTACCATTGGTGATCAAATTCATTTTTCAATTACCTTAAATTATCCTGAGAAAACAAAATTTCAATTACCAGAATTCAAAGAAGTGTTAGGGAAATTCATCCTACTAAATCAGGAATTTTCTAAACCACAGAAAACAGATTTTGGTTTTACAAAAGATATAAATCTAACAATTACAGTATTTGATACAGGTAAAATTGAAATACCGGCAATTCCCATAAACGCAATATCGGTAATAGATACAAATGAAATTTTA
>JAOZSG010000273.1 GCA_029939785.1 Fidelibacterota bacterium
ATCCAAACCTTCAAGTTCTTTTATGGAATTTTGGAAGTCTTATTGCTCCATTTGTATTTCTCTACGCAAAGCAAATTCAGGAAAATCACCATCGATTAAATGCAAAATACTTATTATTTTTCATTCCATGGTTGTTATCTACGATCTATCTTTTTTGGCTATTATTTTCTTTTTCTGATAGAGAATTAGTTTCGTTGTTTAATAATGCAAATTTTTTATCTAAACCGATTTTATATTTGTTTTTCCATGTATTTGATTTGTTAATTATTCCAATATATTCAATTTTCGTTTTTCGAATTATTAAAAAACACAAATTGAAAATCTCCAATAATTTTTCATATTCTGAAAATATTGATTTACAATGGATGAAAAATTTTACTATCGCAATATTGTTTATGTTCGTCGCTATATATGGTATATATATTTACAGTAATTACAGTTCCATATCAGAATTTGATGCTTCAAAATATAGTTTTGCAATCTCCATATTTGCCATTTATTATATAGGGTATCATGGTTTGCGACAGAAAAACATTAATCTTCAGATGAATAATGAAAAATCAATAGATGAAGATAAAAATTCAACAGAAGTAAAAAAATATGAAAAGACCGGTTTATCTAAAGAAAAATCACAAGAACTATTACAAACAATTAATCAATTTATGATTGATGAAAAACCATATCTTGAAAACAAATTGAGTATCGGGCAATTGAGTTCACTTATTGATATTTCTGTTCATCATATTTCACAAATTTTAAATGAAACTGCAAAAATGAGTTATTTCGAATATATAAATTCATATAGAATTGACGAATTTCTAAAGAAAATTGAAAATAATGAACATCAAAAATATACATTAGTTGGAATTGCTTCAGATTGTGGTTTTAATTCCAAATCAAGTTTCAATAGAATTTTTAAGCAAATGAAAGGCATTTCTCCGTCTCAATATATTAAAATGAATTAATAAAAAGAATTTAACCGCAAAGTTCGCAAAGCCCGCAAAGAGTTTTATAGCGATCTTTGCGGGCCTTGCGGTTAATTTTTCTTTTTTATGAATTATTCATTTCATAAGATGAGATTATTTCATTTAGTAATAAGTCCCATCTTATAGTTTGACACTCCTACATCCTTTTTCAATGCAATAAAGTATTTTACATTTTGCACATGAAAAAAAACTCAACCAAAATAATTTTACGATTCTTGCTATTGCTGATATTGTTTTTCAATAATGCTTTTTCACAAAATATAGATTGTGAGAGTTTTATTGGAATGTGGATTACACCAGAAAATGATATTATTGAAATTTCTGAATCAGATGGGAAATATTATGGAAAACTCATTTTTTTAGATAAACCATTTGATGAAAATGGTAAACCAAGGAAAGATCGACATAATTCAAATCCAAAATTGAGAAATAGAAATGTAGAAGGAATTGTTATACTAAGTAATTTAATTTGCAAAAATAGAACAGGAAAATTGTATGGTGATATTTATTTACCAGAAGAAGGCGATAGTCTAAACTGTAATTTATTACTATTGGATTATAATACTTTAAAAATAACAATTAGTGTAAATATTTACTCTGCTTTTGAAAAATGGGAACGAAAAAAAATTAAAAGGCATAATGATTTTGAGACAGAATAATAAGAAAAAATGTTAATTGAGAATAAAAAATTAATCATTCTGCCATCAAATTATTCTACTATAAACTAAAGAATACATGAAAGGCATAATGATTATGAGACAGAATGATAAGAAAAAAATAAAAGGAATTAAGCATGAAATTATCATTGCATAAGAAATCGAGTTTAAAAAAAATGTTTATTGTTGGTTTGATTTTAATATCAAGTTATTTGTTTCCTCAAAGTAATGTGAAAAATTACAATTTGGACTCTTTTATAAATACTGTTAGAGAAAATAATCTACAATTAAAAATCTCAGAAAATAATAGTAGATTAGCCAATTTATCTATTAAGGAAGCTATGTCTGTATTACTTCCTCAGATAAATGCTGAAACAGAAGGGAAACGAAATTTCAATGATCAGTTTACATACTTTGAAAGCCCTGATTATGAAAACATGGATCCTATTACTGGAGAAATTCCTGATATTATGCAAAAATTTAAAATGGGTTTTGACAATGAATTTCAGGCTCATCTATTATTACAGCAAAATTTATTTAGTTTGAAAAGTATTAATGATTTGAAATCGGCACGTAAGTATTCTGATATTGGGAAATTACAAAATGAAGAACAAATAATTAAAATTATTTCTGAAGCAAAAAAAGCATTTTTACAAACTGTTCTTATGCAAAAAGTATATGAAGTAAGTCAACAAACAGTAGAAATTGCTGAAAAAAATTATTTGGCTGCTAAAAAGAAATTTGAAAATGAATTAATATCTGAATTGAATTTATTGCAAGCCAAAATAAGATGGGAAGAAGAAATTCCAAAATTATTGAATGCTAAAAGAAATTACTTAATTCTTTTGGGAAACTTGAAAGTGATTGCAGGAATAAATCCTGCTGATAATATTGTGTTGAATTATGATTTATCAGAATATCATTTTGAAAATACTCAAATAAAAACAGATGATGCAATTAATCAAAGAGTAGATTTTCAACTTTTGAAAGCTAATAGCCAATTGCAAAAATTGAACATAAAAACTAAGAAATCTGAATATTATCCAACATTAAAACTAAATGTAGGTTACAGTTATATGAGTAATTCTGATAAATGGAATATTAAGGATAATAAAAATAAATTTCTTTATTCAGGTTTAACACTCTCAATTCCAATTTTTTCTGGTGGTTATAGAAAATCGCAATTATATAAAGCAAAAATTCAGTCTAAAAATGCATTACTAGAAAAGCAGGAAGCACAACTTAGTATGGCAATTGAAATTCAGAATTTAGAAATGAAATTATCAGAAGAATACAAGACTATTGATGTTTCAAAAACAACAAGAGAAACAGCAAAGAAAGCATTTGATATTGCTGTAGAAACCTCGAAAAATGGTTTGATTTCACAACTTAATTTACGAAAAATAAGTAATGATTATAAAAATGCTGAAATAAATATGTATTACAGTATTTATACATTCAAATGCACACAAATTGATTACAATAACGCAACTGCTAATTATTAAGGAAGAATAAAATGAAGAATTCCCTCAGAATAGTATTTATAATTTTAGGAATTTTTGCTCTGTTTTCATGTGAAAAAGCAAAAAAAGAAATAAAAGTAGAAAATGAATTTCCTGTTGAAGTAAAATTAATGAAAAATGATAAAAGGATTCGTCAAATTGAATATTTTGGAATAATAAGTTCAAAAATTATTAATTATAGTTTTTTAACACCAGGCAGAGTTGAAAAAATCTTTATTAATAAAAATCAACATGTTACAAAAGGTACAAAATTGATTCAATTAGAACTTAAAGGTTTTCAATTAGCATTAAATGCTGCAAAGAATCAGGAAAAACAAGCTGAAATTGCATATATAGAATCCAAAAATTATTATAAAAAATTAAAAAAGACATTTAAAACTGGTGGAATATCAGGTGCAGATATTGAAAAAGCAAAACTTGATCGTGATGTAAAATTACAAGATTGGGAGCAAAGTAAAATAAACAAAGAATCAAAAATCGATGATTTCAATCAGGCAACTCTATTAGCAAAAACTGATGGAATTGTTTCTGATATTATTCCTACAGTTGGAGAACTAATAGATGCCGGGGCTGAAACAATTATTATTCAGGGAAAAGGATTTTTTGCCGAAGCAGCTCTATCACAAAAAGATTTGGAATTTATTAAACAAGGTACAAAAGTCACTGTAGAAATTAAGAACCAAAAATTAAGTGGAGAAGTCACTTATATATCTACATTACCTGACCTTCAAACATTCAGACATACTGTAAAAATTGATTTCAACAATAATAGTTCAATAAAGGCAACCATCGGATTAACAGTAAAAATAAATTTTGAAACTGATACTATTGAAGGCATTTGGGTTCCTCTAAAATATATTTCAAATAATGGACAAGACTTTGTCAATCTGGTAGAAAATGATCGACTTAGAAAAAAAACAGTCAAAATAATTGATTTTTCAGGAGAAGAAGTCCGAATTATTGGACTCAAAGAAAATGATAAACTTATCACAAAAGGAGCATCCAGTATTAAAGAAGGATATAAAGTAAAAATCATTAAACAGGAACTTTAAAAATGAAAAATCAAAATATAGAAAATTCATTATTATCAACACCAATTAAACAGAGTAAAATAACACTATTTTTAGCAATTGCTGTAGTTATTGTTGGACTTTATTTTTACAAACTTTTACCAAAACAGGAAAATCCGGATATCGCAGTACCGGTTGCAATGATTACTACAATATATCCAGGTGCATCACTAATAGATATTGAGCAATTAATAACAAAACCAATCGAAGAATTTGTTTATGAAATTGCTGATTTTGAAAAGGTAGAAAGTTATTCTTTCAATAGTGCTTCCATTGTTGTTGTGTATTTGACAAATGATGCAGATGTAGAGAAGTCATGGCAGGATTTAAGAAGAGTAATGAATAATATTGGACATATAATTCCAAAAGATTCATATAAACCTTATATCGACACGAAATTGGTTGAAACTGCAGGAATGATAATCAGTTTCTCTGGTGAAAATTATAATTTTGAACAATTATCTAATTATGCTGAAGTATTTCAGAAAGAACTATCGAAAGTGGATGGCGTTACTCGTTTCAATTTGATTGGTAAAATTCCACGAGAGATAGAAATAAAGGTTAATCTTGCTCAACTTCAGAAATATCCAATTTCTATTGATGT
>JAOZSG010000274.1 GCA_029939785.1 Fidelibacterota bacterium
CAGCAACAACAGATATTCCTTTTGCAGTATAAATTAATAAATCCTGTAAATTTGCTGTATTGCTTTTCTTTCCACAAACTCCATTGACAGTACATCCCTGATTTTTGGCTGTTTCCTGACATTGATAACAAAACATACTCATTTTTTTTCTCCTAATTGGTGGCAATTTTAGTTTAATAAATAAATTGCCGTTAACATTAAATATTTATGCAGGATAATGAATTTTTATTCACCTACATTTATTATTTTATAATATATCTCCTTTAATGGATATTATCTTGACCTGAACCATCATTACTTTTCCAGCTTGTTCCAAAGCACTTTTTACAATGTACTCAGTACCTCCACAACATGGAACTTCCATTCTTGCAATTGTTACTGATTTGATATTATGCATTTGGAATATTTGTGCAAGTTTTTCTATATATTGTTCATTGCTATGATCTAATTTTGGACAGAAATTAATTAATATTTTACCTTTAATAAATTTTTCATGAAAATTTGCATAAGAAAAAGGGACACAATCAGCAGCAATCAATAAATCGGCGTTATTAAAAAAAGGCATAGCAGGATTCATAAGATGAAGTTGAATAGGCCATTGTTGTAATTCAGATTTTAAACCAACAGGTGCAGGAATGTTTTGAGGTTTATCATGAACTATTGTGTGAGCCGCCATTCCAGGACAGTCTCCGGTTGGACATGAGGCATCAGCACTTTCAAGGGTTGGAACCTCAATATTTTTTTCCTGTAAAACTTTTATTGCGATATTATAAAATTCAGTTTCACCATGATCTGAGAGGTGTTTTAAATGTGCTTTTATAGTATTTGCACCGGCTTTGATAATATTTTCTTCCATAACTCTGCGTTCATCATATGGCTCTGCTTCACGTTCAACAGTTGAAATCGCACCTAAAGGACATTCACCAATACATGCACCTAACCCATCACAGAAAAGATCACTGATCAAGCGTGCTTTCCCGTCAATTATTTGCAATGCACCTTCCGGACAATTTGGAATACATTCACCACAACCGTCACATAATTTTTCATTTATTTCTATTATTTGTCTTTTCATTTTTCTTCTTTCTTTCTCTTACAAAGATTATACTTAAAATTACAAATCAATTCAAATATTTTTTCTTATCCATATCGTAATGTTAATCCATGTAGGTTAATTTTTTATTTTAAAAAAGATCATCAAAAATATTATAATATTTTCGTCTTTTTTGTTGGCTTTGGTAATTTCATAACTAATACCCGAACATCAGAATCTGTTTCATTATAAATGGAATGAACAATATCTTTAGGACTTTCAATTATGTCATCTTTTTTTACCTCAATTTTTTCCTCACCAACCAATATCGTGGGAGAACCTTCGAGCACATAAAAAGCAACATCAACAGGAGTGATGTGAGGTTTTAATCCTTCGCCAGCTTTTAATAATAAATGCATGATTATTGCATGGTCAGTATCATACATTTTTTTTGACTGAATACCGTGAGGATTATCAGATTTTTGTAATTTTGTATAATTTCTAATTTCCATTTTTAAACTCCTTTGAAAATTTTAATAAATTTGTATTATTAAGAACTTTATATGCTTCCAATGAAGCCTGAGTAAGTGAATTCCCAAAAATACAATTTTCCATAGGACAATGATTTTTTCCTAATGGACATGTTTGAAGATCAACTTTACCATCAATTAATTCGTGAATTTCGAGAAGTGAAATATCATTAGGCGATTTACTAAGCACAAAACCACCATTTGGACCTCTAAAAGATCTCACTACTCCGGATTTTGAAAGTTGTTGAAATACTTTTGCCAAATGTGCTTCAGAAGCCTGGAGCTTTTTTGCAAGATATTTGACATTAACTCTTTCAGGAGTTTTTCCGGCAATAATTGCAAGACTATGCAATGCAAGTGATGACCCTTCTGAAAGATTTAATAAAGTTGACATTGTAAGCTCCAATTAGCATTAATTTATATTCCGGTATTAAAATACCTAAATATAAGTTTAATTGCAAGTTTTTTCCCATTTTTTTTAATATTAACCGATTTGTAAGGAGAATTTATCCAGTTTTATAATATTTGGTGTCTTAAACAATACTTTCGCTTTAAAATATTTTTCAAAAAAAATTCATTACTACATAATAGATATAAATATTCATGAATTAATTTATTGTTTATTAGTAATTTCTTATATATTTTTAAATCATGATACCGAATCTAAAAAAAATAAAAATAATCTTTGCAGATAAAGGATTAAAACCGACTTTTCAACGATTAGCTATTTATAATTTTTTGGATAAAAATCGCATACATCCTAATGCAGATATTATCTATGATAAAATTGTTAAAAAAATTCCGACTATTTCCAGAACAACAGTTTATAATACAATGAAACTATTTATAGAAAAAGGATTAATTCAGGAACTTACTATAACAGGAACAGAATCCTGTTTTGATATTGACATGGCACCTCATCACCATTTCTATTGCAAGATATGTTCGAAAGTATATGACATTAAAATCCAATGTCCTTATGGATATGACCATTTAAATAATATTGATGGAAATAAAATAGAAGAAGTTCATGGATACTTTAAAGGTATTTGTCATGAATGTCTTGATAAGCCAAATTAAAAATAATTACTACAAAATAAATTTTAAAAAAAATAAAAAAATTTCTTGACAAGTTACTTTTTTGTATTTAATTTATATTTGTAATGATTACAGATTTAGAACATATCAAAACTACTATTGAAAACAAAGGTGTAAAAGCAAGTTACCAAAGATTAAAAATTATGGAATATTTATTAAAAACAAAAAATCATCCAACTGTAGATAATATTTATGAAGTTATGGTAAAAGAAATACCAACATTATCAAAAACCACAGTATATAATACGATGAACTTATTTGTTGAAAAAAATATTATAAAAGCTTTATCATTTACTGGAGTTGAAACCAGATATGATATAGTAACTCAGTCTCATCACCATTTTATTTGTAATCAATGCCACAAGATTTATGATATAAATACAGCATGTAGTTTTATGTGTGATAATCATAAAATTATTAATGGTAATAAAATTGAAGAAGTAATTGGCTATTTTAAAGGTATATGTAAAGAATGTATAAATAATAAAACTTAAAGAAGTGTCTAAAGTTTTATGGAAAAATGGAAAAAAATTGACCACGAATGAAAACTTATGAACGCAAATAAAAATAAATATTAATTATTAGCGTCTATTCGCGTGCAGTGGTTAAAAAAGGAGATTAAAATGAAGAAATTTGTATGTACAGTATGTGGTTATGTTCATGAAGGAAATGAAGCACCTGAAAAATGTCCTCAATGTGGAGTTGGATCTGATAAATTTGTTGAACAAGTCACTGGTTCTGAAAAAGTATGGGCTGATGAACATAAAATTGGTATTGCAAAAGGTTTGGATGCAGAGGTTGTTGAAGGATTGAAAGCAAATTTTATGGGAGAATGTACAGAAGTTGGTATGTATCTCGCCATGAGCAGACAGGCTGACAGAGAAGGATATCCGGAAGTTGCAGAAGCTTATAAAAGAATAGCATGGGAAGAAGCCGAACATGCTTCCAAATTTGCGGAACTTCTTGGTGAAGTAGTTGTTCCTGATACTAAAACAAATTTACAGATGCGTGTTGATGCAGAACATGGAGCATGTCAGGGTAAAAAAGATCTTGCAACAAAAGCTAAACAGTTAAATTATGATGCAATTCATGATACAGTACACGAAATGTGTAAAGATGAAGCACGTCATGGAAGAGCCTTTGAAGGTTTATTGAAAAGATATTTCAGTAAATAAAAAAAATATCAGGCTAAATAATATAAAATGGAGGGATTTATGAAAAATTTAAAAGGAACAAAAACAGAAAAAAATTTAATGGCCGCTTTTGCAGGTGAATCTCAGGCACGTAACCGTTACACTTATTTTGCCAGCAAAGCAAAAAAAGAAGGATATGTACAAATGTCTGCAATTTTTGAAGAAACTGCAAATCAGGAAAAAGAGCATGCAAAAAGACTTTTTAAATTTCTACAAGGTGGTGAAGTAGAGATTACCGGAAGTTTCCCTGCAGGAATTATTGGTGATACTGTAGATAATCTAAAAGCATCTGCAGGTGGCGAAAACTACGAATGGACGGAAATGTATCCATCTTTTGCCAAAATTGCGAAAGAAGAAGGATTTGATAAAATTGCTGATGTATTTGAGGCAATTGCAATAGCAGAAAAACAACATGAGAAAAGATATCTTGATCTTATAAAAAATATCGAAAATGGTAAAGTATTTAAAAAAGAGAAACAGGTTACGTGGGTTTGTAGAAATTGTGGCTATGTTCACAAAGGGACAGAAGCACCGGAAGTTTGTCCGGCATGTGCACACAAACAGGCTCATTTTGAAATACTATGTGAAAATTATTAATTATAAAAGAATCGTATTGTAAATTTCACTATAAATTTGTAATACAAACAAGCACTGTAAACAATTAAAATAAAGAGAGATTATTATGAGTAAATATGAATGTACAATATGTAATTGGGTTTATGATCCAAAGGTTGGAGATCCTGATGGAGGAATCGCTCCAGGGACTGCATTTGAAGATATACCTGAAGACTGGGTATGTCCTGAATGTGGAGTTGGAAAGGATGATTTTGAAAAATTGGAGGAGTAATGGCTCACCAGACAATTAAACCCGGAATTGAATATATTGGAGCAAAACACTGGGACAGAAGACTTTTTGATGAATTAGTTGATTTACCTGATGGCACTACTTATAATTCATATTTGATAACAGGTACTGAAAAAACTA
>JAOZSG010000275.1 GCA_029939785.1 Fidelibacterota bacterium
AGTGAAATAAAATTCCCAAGTGTAGTATTTACCTCTTCTTGTAAAAGTTGTATAAATTTAGTGAAAAAAAAGTCATTAAAAATAAAATGGATTATTTATAATCTGCACATCCAAATCCAAGGAAATTCATATCACCAAATCCACAATCATAGCCTATTTTAATTAATCTTGGATCAGCTTTAATTTGGAATGGTGCTTCAAAAGATTTTATTTTATAAGAATCATTTATATGAATTAATTTGCTTATTTTATTCTGTTTTTTTGTAATATAATTTTTATCAAATGTAAAATTCATATTTTGACTTCCACGGTACTTTTCCTTATATATTAACTCATATTTACAAATCAAACTTTCCTTTATGCCTTCAACATATTTTTCACGTTCGTTATACTGCATATAATTAAAATAATGTATATTTTCTTTTCCCAACTTTGACTTCCAGATTGTTGATGTTACAATAGGTGATTTTGTAATAAAATATTCACAATTTGATATTTCAACATCCGGAACAATATCAACTCTTTTAATTTTAAAAATGGTTTGTTCACCCTTATATAAAAATACAAGTTGTTTATCACAAAACAGATTTGGGTGGAAAATATTAATTCCGCTCTATTTATCGAAGAAAATCCAAAACTCTTAATTCTTTTAGGATAAACATATAATTTAGAAAATGTAAATAACCTTTGTTTTTTTATTATATCTGTAAAAAATTCAATTCGTTTTCCTCCTTCCTTTCTGGTAATATTAAATAATGTATTATTTTTCGAACTCATAATGATTTTAGTCAACTGTTGTTGTAATTCATATTGATATCGGAACGGAAGAATACAACCACCGCTAATATCAGTTTTAATTTTTAATCGCAATTTTTCACCTTCCTATAATTAAAAAATCTAGTGTATTATATGCCGTGTTAAAATATATAAATGTGTATAATATTTTGCAAGAAAATAAAATGGTTTTAATAAGAAAACCAATCAACTTATTAAAATAAAATTCAAGAATTATTGTTAGAATTTGTTATATTATATACAATGTACAGTTTTGAATTTTATTATATGAAAAATCTATTTAGAAAGAATTAAATGGCATCAATTGAATTTGGTATAACATGGTGGGGCAAAGCATGGTTAGATGCTTTACATAAAATTGATTATACAAAAAAACTTCTTAATGGGATCGAATATGCAAGTAATGGCTCTGTTATTTCTGTTGAAATAAATAATAATATAATAAATGCCAAAGTTCAGGATGAAGACCGTATGACTCCTTATCAAATTACTCTGGAATTCCCAAAATTTGATGAATTTGATCAGGATGAAATTGCAAATATTATTGAATCAAATCATTATTACATATCAAAGTTGGAATCAAAAATTCTTCCTGCTGATCTTTTAGATGAAATGGAAGAAGAAATGATTTCACTTTTCCCCAAATCCTTTCGTGATATATTAATGAAATGTGATTGTAAAAAAATTGCTCAACCTTGTAAACATGTTGCCGCTATATTTTTTGTTATTGCCAATGAAATCGATAAAAATCCTTTTATTATTTTTTCCTTACATGGTTTTAATATTTTAAATATCATAAAACCACAGGATTCATGTATCGATGAAACAACAAATATTCCATCTATTGATTCCTTTCTTACAGGTAATGAAATCAACTTATCAAAAAAAACAGTTTTATCTATTGTTGATACTCAAAAATTGCAGAATATTGATTTTTCTCAAATTCCTGATATGCAAAAAAACATTGATAAGCTTTTAACAGACAAGCCTCTCTTTTACCCTCTAGGTGATTTTAAAAAGCATATGACAACATATTATGATACTATGAAACGAAAAATAACATCTTATATTAAAAAATCGGAGTATTCTGAAACACCTGACAATCAGTTTCAATTTTTTGATTTGAAAATTAAAAATTCAAGTTTTGATTTTAATGGGAAATTAATTGGTAGAGATTCTGATCTAAAATTTAATTTGGATAATATGAGTCAATTTGTTAATTACTTACAAAATCATACTTTAACTAATGTATCAAAACACTCCTTAGAAATAAATTATATTTCACAAATATATAGTTTTGTATTAAAACTTATTCAGCAATGTGCATATATTCCGGAAATATTTTCAAATGGCATTGATGAGTATATGATCAGATGGATACCAGCAATATTTGACAAACAAACTAATCAAATATTTACAACACTTTATGAAAATATTCCATCAAATATTGTTAGATATGGAAAAAAAGAAATGGCAAAAAAGGATCAGGTTTATTTTCTTATTTCCTTTTTAATTTCTCATTTTCAAAAGACTTTTGATATATTACCTAAAAGAGGTGATGTGCAAATGTTATCTCTTTTCTTTAATTTTGATGTTTATACACAAATAAAATTTGAAGATCAACAAATTCCTCAGACAATACACCTATGGCTTAGTAGATTTTATATTACTACACGTGATTGTAGTCCTGTAATCAAGATTGATGAATCATCAAGACATGGTGACAGAGTATTTTTTGAAATATTAATAGATGATAAAAATCGCAATACAATTGGACCTATTTCTTTCAATAAATTCATGGCAACTGATCATCCTGAAAAAAATAGAATATTAAAAGACCTTTCTTTATTATCTACGTATTTACCTCAGGTTAATAACTTTTTACAAATGGAAAAAAGGGATAAACGAATTACAATTTTATCGAATGAATTCGTTGAAGTTTGGTTTGATGCATTACCAATATTGCAAACGCTTGGAATTAAAACCATAATGCCAAAGTCACTAAAAAAAGTATTTACTCCTTCTCTAACATTAAATTTTGAAATGAATTCAAATTTTGATTCTACTTCAAAATCATATTTAAATCTGGAGTCTATGCTTAATTTTTCATGGAGTATTGCTCTTGGCAATAATCATTTAACGGCTGATGAATTTAAAAAATTATTGAAAAAATATTCAGGAATTGTACGGCTGAAAGATTCATATGTATATATTGATGAAAAGGAAGCAAATAAAATCCTCAAACAATTAGAAAAAAAGCCAAAACTTTCAAAAATTGATATAATGAGAATCAACCTTGAAAAAAAATTTGAAGGTATTGAAATTAATTCAGATAATAATGTTGATTTATTATTTAATAATATGTTTTCAGCATATAATCCTGATATACCGAAAAAACTAAATGCAACCTTACGTCCTTATCAGATTGCTGGTTTTAAGTGGCTCTATAATAACACCAAATCGGGTTTAGGATCTTTGATTGCAGATGATATGGGTTTAGGAAAAACTTTGCAGGTTATTACACTTCTATTAAAATTAAAGGAAGAAGGTATTCTTGGTGTAAAAAAAACACTTGTTATTGTACCTGCAACATTATTATCCAATTGGGAGCATGAAATAAATAAATTTGCTCCATCACTTAAAATTTTAATTTATCATGGGCAGAGAAGAAAATTTAAAATATACAAATTTGATATTATTATTACTACATACAGTCTTGTAAGAAGTGAATTGAAAACATTTCAAAATGAACATTGGTATATTGTCATTACTGATGAAACTCAAAATATTAAAAACCCAACAAGTAGTCAAACAAAAGCAGTAAAATCAGTTATGGCAGATACAAAAATTGCAATGACTGGTACTCCTGTGGAAAATAGATTACTCGATTATTGGTCTATACTTGATTTTGTTATGAAAAAATTATTGGGCAATAGAAGTTTTTTCAAAGAAAACTTTGCTACACCAATCGAAAGATTTAGAAATCAGGTAAAACTTGATGATTTTAGAAGAATTACAGCACCTTTTATATTACGTCGGGAAAAAACTGATAAATCTATAATTAATGACTTACCGGATAAAATTGAAATCGAAGAATATAATACATTGACTCATAAACAAACTGCATTATATCAGGAAATTATTGATAATATTGAGGCACAAATTCAGGAATCCAATGGTATTGATAGAAAAGGACTTATTTTTAAACTTTTTACATCACTAAAACAAGTATGTAATCATCCAGCACATTATTTAAAAAGTGATCATATTGAAATTACTGATTCCGGTAAAAGTATATTACTTATCAGTTTACTTGAAGAAATTTTTAATGCAGATGAAAAGGTTCTAATTTTTACTCAATATAAACAAATGGGTGATATTTTGACAAAAATGCTTAAAAAACAATTTGGTAAAAAACCACTATTTCTTCATGGTGGATTGAGTCGAAAAAAAAGAGATTCAATCATTAATCAATTTCAAAACGAAGCAGATGTTCAAACTTTAATACTTTCTTTAAAAGCCGGAGGTACAGGTTTGAACCTAACTGCAGCAAATAATGTAGTACACTATGATCTCTGGTGGAATCCTGCTGTGGAAAATCAGGCCACAGACAGAGCTTTTCGAATCGGACAGAAAAAAAATGTAACAGTATTTCGTATGATTACCCAAGGAACTTTTGAAGAAAAAATTAATGAAATGCTAAAAAGTAAAAAAGAATTAGCCGACTTAACAATTAATGTTGGTGAAAAATGGATTACTGAAATGACAGATGCTGAACTAAAAGAACTTATTAAATTGGGACAAGAGTAATTTGTATATCAATTATCAAAATATTGTAATAAATGAGTAAAACATTTTATTTTATTAACAAAAAATTACTTGCCTAGGTAAAATATTAGTTCTATATTTTGACGCTTTCTGAAACAGGAACAAAATGATCGCGGAGTGGAGCAGTTGGTAGCTCGTTGGGCTCATAACCCAAAGGTCAAAGGTTCGAATCCTTTCTCCGCAACAAAATTTAATCCACTACATCCGGTGGAT
>JAOZSG010000276.1 GCA_029939785.1 Fidelibacterota bacterium
CATCATTTTTTCGTAATTCACCACATTTTGCAGTTCTTTTTAACATTCTAACCTCATTATTTAAAAAAAATCAAATTCTTTTTGTTTTTCGTAAACTCTGTCATATTGGTGCCTGCTTATAAGTCCGGCTTTTGACGGGTCGAAAGGTGATTCCGAAGTAATAACGATTCCAACTTTCAAACTACTTTTTTCGAGTTCATCAATATTTTATTCATTAAAATTGTATAACTATTGTTTATCAATCTCACCAGCTTTGGTCAAAGCATATTTTGTTAATATCTGTCCAATCAATTCAAAGAAAATACAGGCCACAGTGACTGTTGTCAATACTATCGCTCCAAGTTTTGCTCCACCCACCAAACCGAGTGAGTGGCTGACAACATAAACAACTCCTAATAAATCAAGACTTGGTAGAGTACTAACATGCAAATTTGATCCAGCCTAAGTAAAAAAAAGAATGAATAATAGTGGCATAACAATAGGTAACTTATTTTCAATATTTTTTAATACTTCGTTTTTATTTGTAACTGATGCTCCGGTATGTGAACAGTTTTCAGATAAAATATTTGACAAATCCATTATAAATTCCTTAATATTCGGTTTTATTCAAAAAAAATAAAAACCTTGAAATTTTTTTGAATTTCAAGGTGAATAACTTACAATTTTTTTTTATTTTTCAACAACTATTAGTTTAAGAAATATCCTATAATTAAAAGATGATAAAAATCATGTTAACTTATGAAGATAAATATAGATTAAGACTGTTTAGTTTTATGATCTTTTTTTGACATATCACATTTACCTTCGAATCTCGCACCTTCTTTTATAATAAGATTTGAAGCAACAATGTCGCCTTCAAGATGTGATTTTTCGCCGAGTATAGCTTTTCCGGATGCATGAATATCGCCTTTAACTCTTCCACCAATTTGAAGAAGATTTGCATTTAACTGACCAGTTATAATTGCTCCGGGTGCAATGGTAATGCTACCTTCGGTTTCAACGTCGCCATTTATTTTACCATAAATAATTATATTGCCTTTTAAACGTAAATTTCCATCTAAAATTGTATCTTCACCAATTAGAGTATCGATTGAATTTTGAGTTTTCTGAATTGATTGATTCATAGTACTTCTTTTGTTCTTCATTTTGTTTCACCTTATTTATAGTTCGTTTTTGAAATATTAGATTGTCTATATGAATATATAACTTTTTCCGGATCAATTGGAATACCGTTTTTCCAAATTTCCAAATGTAGATGAGGTCCGTCACTAACCCCGGTATTTCCAACAAAACCAATTACTTGTCCACGCTCAACTTTTTGATGAGCTTTTACTATATTTCTTTGATTATGTCCATAAATACTAAAATATCCGTCTGAATGATATATCATTATAGTATTACCTAAATGATTTATCCAGTTTGAAAAAACTACTATTCCGGAAGCTGCTGCTTTTATTGGTGCTCCTACACTGGCGGCTACATCAATACCCCAATGATTTTCAGATGGGAAAAAATGATCATCAATAAATCCTTGTGTAATATAGCCATCAACAGGTGGATATACAGGAAGATTATCTACATAACTAATATGTACTGATCTATCACTATAAGAATTAATCGGTTGTTGAAGAGTATCAAGCCCTTGATGATTGACTGAGTCTAGTGAAGGAATCGCTAAGTCTGTTCCCAGTACTGATCGGATATATTTATCCATATCTAATATTCTATTGTAATCACTTAATATTTCTGTTAATCTTAATCTATCATGAATCATTTCCTGATTTTCAAGAACCATTTCATCATATCGGGTTGCTTTTGGATACAAGATTAAAGTAAATATTAAAAAACTTAATAGTAATAATCCAATTATAGACGATATTACCCAGATAGAAACTGATGAAAAAATTATTGTTTTAGGTTTGGTATCAGCATCGGTAATTAAATAGAGTGTGTAGTTTTTTTTCTTCAAAAAAAATTAATCCTTAATTGATTGAAAGATTTCCATTAATCTAGTCAAATCATCCTGTGAATAATATTGTATTTCGATACTTCCTTTTGATTGGTTACCTTTTAATTTTACTTTGGTTCCAACTATGTGCATCAGTTGGTCTTCGATATTTACGGCAAAGTGAGATTTCTTTTTTACGTTTTTGGGTTTTATATCGGTTGGTTTTATTTCTTTTGCAAGTTTTTCAGTTGCACGAACACTTAAACCTTCTTCTTTTATTCTTCGCCATAAATTAAGTTGTTGGTATTCATTTTCTAATTTTAATAAAGGTCTTGCATGTCCGGCAGTAAAAATACCATCACGAATATCTTTTATAATTAATTCCGGTAGATTTAATAATCTTATAGAGTTCGTTATGCTTGATCTTTTTTTTGCGACTTTTCTGGATATTTCTTCGTGGGACATATCAAATGTTTCTGATAAGACAATATACGCTTCTGCTTCTTCAATAGCATTCAAATCTTCACGCTGAACATTTTCAATTAATGCCAATTCCATCATTGCGACATCACTGGAAACAGGTAATACATGTGCCGGCAAAGATTCTAAACCAATTTCTTTTGAGGCTCTCAAGCGACGTTCTCCGGCGATTAATTCATACCCATCATTGACTTCGCGAACTGTAATTGGTTGAATTAAACCATTTTCCTGAATTGATTGCTTTAGTTCTTCCATTGCCTCCGGATTGAATTTTTTCCGTGGTTGGTGTGGATTTGTTGAAATATCTGATAAACGAATTTCTTCTATTCTACTTGCAGATTTTACTACTTCAGGAGCTTCAGGAATTATTGCTCCTATACCTTTGCCTAACCTACCCAATCTTTTTGCCGTCATTCTCTAAAAATTCTCCAACTAGTTTCATATAATCCTGTGCTCCTGCTGATGATGCATCATAAAGGATAATTGGTTTTCCAAAACTTGGTGATTCCCCTAATCTAACATTTCTACGAACCATAGTTTTATATACTTTTTCTTTGAAATGATCACGAATTTGCTCGGCGACTTCCTGAGACAATTTAAGCCTGGAATCATACATTGTAAGTAAAACACCTTCAATTTGCAAATTTTGATTTAAACTTTTCTGTATTAGTCTGATTGTATTTAATAATTGACCAAGTCCTTCCATAGCATAATACTCGCATTGAATAGGAATAAGAACAGAATCCGACGCAGCCAGACTATTTAATGTTAAAAGTCCAAGTGAAGGTGGACAGTCAATTATTATATATTCATATTCATCCGGCACTTTTGTCAATGCTTTTTTCAATATAGTTTCTCTGCCAATTACTGAAACTAATTCGATTTCTGCTCCAACTAATCTGGGATTAGATGCAACTACATCAAGATGAGGAAGGGCAGTTGGCATTATTGAATTTTGAATTTTTTCTTTTTCTATTAATACTTCATAAATACTATTTTCAACCTCTGCCGGATCAATACCTACTCCCTGAGTTGCATTTGCCTGAGGATCCATATCAATAAGCAAAGTTTTTACTTCTGAAACACCTAAACCGGCTGCAAGATTTACAGATGTTGTGGTTTTACCAACTCCACCTTTTTGATTTGCTACTGTAATAATTTTCGCCATAAATATATATTAACTCCACAATTATCTGATAAATAACGAATACAATATTGAAAACCGCCTAAATTTAACAGTGGCTCAATCGATAAACAAGTTATTATCTGAAAGCATTTTTTAAAAGTATTCTTTCCAATTAATATAAAGTTTTTCTACATTTCGACGAGCAATTAAGATGGATTCTCTTATTTTGGTTTTTAGAGCATGCGTTTTAAAATTTTTACTCTTTACTTTCTTCAAATTAAATTGTTTAAAAACTATGGAAATTAGATGAATTTAAAATATATTTCAACACATAAAAAAATCAAATCATACAAAGAAGATTTTGGAATATAGAGATACTAAATAAATACGTATAAATACAATAAGGATATATAATGAATAATGAAAAAAATAACAACTTCCATAAACTATTACTGGATTCACTCAAAAATCCTTTTGTATTCGTGGACATAAATCATAAAATTCAATATATGAATAAAATTGCTAAAACTTATTATAAAATGGGAGAATCACTTCTTGGTGCTTCTATATTTGATTGTCATAACAAAAATTCAAATAAAACCATTTTGGAAATTGTAGAAAAAATGAAAAATGGATTAGATGAAGAATTAATAACGGATAACAAAAAGTATAAAATTTATATGCGGGCAGTAAGAGATGAAGATAATCAACTAATCGGATATTATGAAAGATATGAACCACCAACAAAAATATAGTATGAAGTTAGATAAGTCTATCAAAATAAAATCCATGCTTTCTATACTAATTATTTTCTTAACAGTATTTTCTGAAAACCTATTTTCCCATTCAAATGAGAATGAATCAAAAAATGTAAATTTTAATCAGCAAACTATCAATATTATTAAAAATGAGTGGAGCGTTTTAGACATTACAAAAACTACTGCTTATAATGCATCAACAGAACAATATTTTCAACATTTTGATTTGAATTTGAAAAATTGCACACATTATTATGGGTATTTTCTTTCGTCGGATTATAAAATTTCGACTCATATCTTTAAGCCCGAACAATCATTTGCAACGGTTTTTGTTGTTCATGGATACTTGTCTCATACAGGTCACATGACAGAATTGATAGAATACCTTTTAAATATGAATTTAACTGTAGTTGCATTTGATCTGCCTGGTCACGGTATGTCTGATGGAAGTCCGGCTGATATTAATTCATTTTCAACATATTCATTGGTGATG
>JAOZSG010000277.1 GCA_029939785.1 Fidelibacterota bacterium
CAGACATAATACTGTTGCATCCTTCCGAAGATATCTTCAGGAATTGGTAGAAATTACCATATTTTTTCACACTTTTTAAAATAATCTTCGGAAGTTTTTATTGATTTTTCCTTCAATTTTGGAAATTCCATGTTGAATATTGGATATTTGGAATATGTTAAGGTTTATTGATAATTGTTAATTGATTTCAGCCACAGCGTGGCGATTCTATTTGTAATAACTTTTCGCCACTCTAAAACCTGAGTACCTTTAGGTACGATACTCTTCTATAAAAATTAAAACATTTGTTTATGTTAAGTTAGGAGTTCAGAGTTTGAAGATTTGATCCCAAAAAAAATGAATAAAAAGATATGTGTGATTATATTAAATCAAAGAAAAAATATGAATTATTCGTGTGAATCATGTTCATCAGTGAGCATAATATTTTTATAATATGATTTACGAAATAATTTTACCAGTTCGTTTCCACCTAAATTTTTCGAGAATTCTATAAAATGGGATTTTTTTATTATATGATGCAAGTACAAACAATGGTTTTCCAATAATTAAATCCTCAGAAACAAAACCCCAGAATCGGCTGTCATAACTATTGTCTCTATTATCTCCCATCATAAAATAAAGATTATTTTGAACAACGTAGTAATTTGTAAATTCATTATTTATTTTAATTTGGTTATTCTCAACACTAATCTGATTTCTATCTAACTCAACAACATTTTTCAGTAGAGAATAATTTATGTTAGAAAAAAACAGAGTGTCACCTTTTGAAGGAATTGTGATTTCTGAATAATTATCTTCATTTCCATTTCCAATGGGAAAAATCCCCTGGTTTTTTTGTTGATTCGTATAAGAATTTTTTCTGGTAAAAATTGATTTGTTGGAATTTGTAAATTTCTCATCATCAATGAAAATTTCTTTATCGATTATTTTAATTTTTTGTCCGGATTGAGCAATACATCTTTTGACATAAAAAGTTGAATGATCCAGGGGAAAGCGAAATATTACAATATCTCCGGTTGACACTTTTTCCATACCTTTTAATCGGAGATGTGGAATATCAATACCTATTTTTGTCCAGGGAATTCCTATTCTGTCAGGTGTATGAATATTATAGGCTAATTGATTTCCAATTAAAAAATCACCTGTCATAATAGTGTTTTCCATGGAGCTGGTAGGTACAATATATCCTGCGAATATTGTTGACTTTATTACGAATACAATGATAATTAAAAATGCCCAGGATTTAATTTCTTTAATAATATGTTGTTTCTTTGTCATATTTTACCTTATTGTTTATCACTAATTAACACCAATTGGCACAAATTATTAAACTACTAATATGCATTTTTTTATTCGTGTTCATTAGTGTCTATTCGTGGTTAAATAATTTTTTTAATTTTTTCATAATCCTTTTAATAATTCCCTACAATGTTTTACGGAAGAAAATTAGGTTTTGTTCCGTCTATTCAGAATAATCGAAAGAAAACATATTTTCTTGCCATAAATACTATTATCAAATAACTTTGGAATCGAAAAATAATTATAGAAAGTAATTTATGTGGTATTTAATAACTGTTTTGTCAGGATTTTCGTTTGCAACGGCAGATGCATTAAGCAAAAAAGAATCCAGATATATGTCATCAATTCATCTTGCATGGGTGCGAGAAGCTTTTGCACTACCATTTTTACTTCCGATATTGTTTTTTATTGATATTCCAAAACTGGATGCTGTATTCTGGATTGCGATGATTATTTGTGTCGGGATGGATTTAGTTACAACTATTCTTTATATGAAAGCAATTAAAATAGCTCCTCTATCTTTGACCATTCCTTATATGGGATTAACTCCAATTTTTACAATGATCATATCTTATTTTGTTTTAGGTGAAACTACTTCTGTGTTAGGTATTCTTGGAATTGCTCTGATTTCTGTTGGTGCTTATATATTACAGATTGACAGAGCAAAATATGGTTTTTTCGAACCAATAAAAGCAATATTTAAAAATAAGGGCTCTTTATATATGTTGATTGTTTCTATGGCTTATGCAATTACTGCAAACATTGGTAAAGTTGCGATACAGCATTCATCACCTTTATTTATGTGTATTATATATTTTACATTACTTGCAATTGCATTTCAGCCTATTGTAATTATTTCAAAAGGGCGACATCACTACAAACTTGAGAAGCGTTATTCACAGAAATTGATGATTGGATTTGCAATGGCATTAATGGCTGTATCTCATTTTACAGCAATCAGTATGATTAATGTTGCATATATGATATCAATTAAACGTATTAGTTTGTTATTTGCCATTTTATATGGCTGGTTGTTCTTTAAAGAACAGAATATAAAAGAGAGATTATTTGGTGGTGTTATAATAATTATTGGGGCAGCTGTTATTGCTATTGCCTGATTTTTATATTGTAAAACGACTAATTCTATTTCCGTAAACTATCTTTAGATTATCAGCATGTGCCCTGTCAATAAATCCTTTACTCGGTCGATGAGCCAGAATTATAAAAGCTTCAGCATGAAGTAATTTTATCGTTTCACTGATTGCTTTTAATTCAACAAAAGAATCTCGTGTAATTGGGAAAGCAAAGCATTGAAAAATGTAAAATTTGCTTCCTTTTATCATTCCTATATCTATTAGAGGTTCAGCATTTAGTCCTTCCGGGAATGAGTTTTTTTCGAGTTTGATATCAAGTCTTGCATCAGAATATTGACCTTTATGAATACGTAAAAAAGTTAATTCTCTCAACCACCCACCTCTGAAAAAATATTCTTCACCATCATTAGATATTTCTACAAGTCTGATATTTTCACTTACCCCATATTTATAGGAGAATAATTTATTTATAGGATCAATCTTTAATGAAAATTGAATATATTTATCATGAATTTCCCATTCAAATTTTCTATCGTCATTTTTTTTTCGTGACCATTCATCACGTATTTTATCAATAAATGGGCTAAGAATATAAATATTATTTCCAATAAAATAAGAGAGTGCACTTCTTTCACCTATTTTCGGATCGAATCGTAATCCTGATTCCATATTTATACCATATAAATCGATGTATTCATTAACTGTAAGATCAAAATAAAATGCTGAAGTATTGCCGGTTTGTATATTAATAACTTTTGAATGATTTGTATCAATATAAATAAATTCTTTGCCAATATTTCTAAAGAACTCTGAAATTGCCAGAGATTGTAATTTTGTCCCACCTGTTGTATTAAGTGTAATTTCGTGATCAGGATATTTTTCTACTATTTTTTGACATGTTTTATTTATATCCTGAATATGTATTTCAGATATAGAATATTCATCAAAAATATAATTTTTATGCTGGCTTACTTTTTTTTCTATGGGATTTGTTTTTGGCTTTGTGCCTTTGGAATATAGCCAAACTACAACATCAGGTTCTTTTAATTTGCAGGATAAATAATTTATAACAGGGTATTTATCGACTAAACAAATTTCAAGTGAAGCCATGGGATTCTCCATTTCTGATATGCTATTTTAAAATTCCTATAATAATTTTAATATCAAGAATAATATTAACTTTTTCAAGAAAATTATTTATTTAACTATCACATCATTTGATAGTTCATTTGTATCATCATCTTTGATTGGAAAATATTGTGTGAGAATTTTACCCATGTTTTGAATAAGCGTGACAAGACCTTCTGTGTAATTTTCATTTTTAAAATAATCAATCAGAATTTCTGCTTGTGATGACCATATATCAGTATCGACTTTTTCATTTATTCCTTCATCTGCTAATATTTGGAATTGTTTTTCTTTTAATAAAATAAAAATAAGGATACCGGTTTTATCACGAGTTTCATTCATTTTTAGATTATAAAATTCTTCTAATGCTATTTCTTTAACTGTTTTATCTTTTTGCTTTTTATTCCGTTTACTTAAAATACTAACACGAATCTCACCTGATGTAGTTTTTTCTGCTTCTGTACAGGCATTCCGTATTTTTATCAAATTCTGTTTATTAAAATATTTTGCTAATAATGACATCTTTTCTCGTTTCTTTTTTCTCGTTTCCGGTCACTCATTGCTCACTTCTATTACCCAGCACCCAGCCCCCAGCACCCAGTAACCAGCCCCCAGTTTTTTTACCAACCACCTGAGGCACCGCCACCGCCAAAGCCGCCACCTCCGCCACCGGAAAATCCACTGAAGCCACCTCCTCCGCCGAAACCTCCGGAGGAACCACCACCACGGAACATACTAGAACCAATGAGGAACCAGAGTAATCCATTTCCACGCCCTCTTCTACCACCTCTTCCACCAAGAGATAAGAATATAAATATGATGAATATGATTAATGAACCAAAAGAAGAGGATTGTTGTTTTTTGCTTCTTTTTCGTTGTTGGGGAATTGCTTTATATTCATTTCTGGTTGCCAGCATCATTGATGATATGCCGGCATCAATACCTTTATAATATTGACCCTGCCTGAAATAATGAGATATTTCATTACGAATAATACTGGCTGCAATCAAATCCGTTAATGCTCCTTCAAGTCCATATCCGACTTCAATTCTTACTTTTTTATCTTTCACTGAAATTAATAAAATTGCACCGTTATCTCTTCCTTTTTGTCCTAATTTCCATTGTTCTGCAACTTTCATGGAATAAGATTCTATGGATTCACCTTTTAAAGAAGGAAGAATTAGAACAACTAATTGATTTGAAGTTTGTGTTTCAAAATTGTATAGTTTTTCTTCTAATTTTGTAGTTTCATAAGATGTAAGCA
>JAOZSG010000278.1 GCA_029939785.1 Fidelibacterota bacterium
CGTTAAAATTTTTACTTTTTACGAAGTTGTCAAGTTTGGTGATTCTATTTTTTGTTTTTCAGACAGCAAGAGCAGGATTGCCTGATAGAGCTTTTGCTACACATAATGTTGGAAATATTGGTTTTTTTACAACTAATATCGGACAATTTTATCCTTATGGCGGACAGTTGGAAAAAACTTTGGAATATCCGATTAATTCCGGACAAATCTGTATGTATAGGCAATGTTTGATTATAGGTGCAAAAATGCCAAATGGTGATTATAATGTAATTAGTGCAGCCGATGGTAGATTTGAAGAATTTGATGCTATCGGTGGTTTTGATGCAGGAAATGCAGAAATTGCGATGAGTGATAAGCCTCAAACCTGGCCGGGTTATGGATGGCCGGTTAAAGATAATGATGGAAATCCACTTATTCTTAGTCAGCAGGAAAGTTATTGTGTGTATAGTGATTCTACGAACTGGCGGTATGCAAAAAACAATGAAGATGAAATGTTGATGAATTTGCGTATTCATCAGACAATATATAGTTGGGGTGTTCCGGATGCAGATCGTTTTGTAATATTGAAGTTTGATTTGGAAAATTATGGTGACGATGATCTTTCAGAAGTTTATTTCAATATGTATTCTGATTTGGACATTGGTGGAATAAGTTCCGGAGATGAATGGGCTGATGATTGTGTTGGTTTTGATAAAAATCGTGAATTGGTCTGGTTTTATGATTCTGATAATTATAGTGATGAATGGTTAAAAGATAATCCATTTTTAACAGGTATTACTTTTTTGAATACTCCTAATGATAAAGGAATTACGGACTTTCACTGGGTTGATGTTACTATCGATGAAGTTGCTGTGAATTCGACATTTTGGGATTCTCTCGGTTATAGTTTAATGGCTTCGGATACAAATTATTTTTATGATCATCCTGATTTAAAAGTCGAGGATTATTTTCATTTGGGTGATAATCCAATTGATAGTACTCATTTTGATGATCCTGTTACAAGTCAAATAACTGATACTGGTGGGAATCTAATCGGAGGTCCAATGGTTGCCTGGATTTGTAATGGTCCTTTTGATCTTACTGCAGGAGAGACAAAAGAAATTTGGGTTGGAATTGGTGTTGGAGATGATGAAACGGATTTGATGACGGTGATTGATCAAATGCGTGAATATTATGCCAATTACGAAGAAACAGGAGATTTTGGTATAAAAGTTATGCCAACACCTGAGTTAGAAGCAATAGCAGGTGATCAGAGTGTAGATTTATTTTGGAGTAATGATTTGGATATAAATTACGAAAATCCTGCTAACAATAGCCAAAATGATTTAGAAGGATATATCTTATACAAAACAACTGATCCGAATCTGAATGAATGGGATATTGTAGAAACTATTCCATTGGAATATGATGTAGAATCGGATTTTATAGAAAGAGCATATCAGGTCAAAGATGAAAATGGTGTGTACAATGGTTTTACAACATTTTATAATCTTTGTGCTTACAGAACATCAATTACAGGAAGTATTGAGCAATCATTGATTTTATCAAATATTGAAAATATGAATAACCAATCCAATGCAGTTGGAGTGCAACCGGTTAGTCAATCTGCATCTGATAAAAATGATATGAATAGAATAAAAGCTGTGCCAAATCCTTATGTAGTATCTGCACAATGGGATAGAGCAAGGCTGGGGAATACTGTATTTGGCGAACCAATCCGAAATTTGGCATTCACACATTTGCCTTCACCATGCACAATTAAAATTTTTACTATTGACGGTGATCTTGTGAATACTCTGGAGCATAATGGGACAAATGGAAGATATGAGTGGAATTTATTAACCAGTGAAAGACGACCTGTAGTTTCCGGAATTTATTTTTATCATGTGAATTCCAAAGTTGGTGAAAAAGTTGGTCGGTTTGCTGTAATCCGATAGGATAGTTGGCGAACATGAAAAAATATAGACAGGATTAACATAATAAACAGGATAACAAAATGGTTATCCTGTTTATCATGTCTAAAATAGAAGGGAGAAGAAAAATGAAATTACTTATAAAAATTATTGGAATACTTACAATTACCGGCTGTTTTATGATGATATACGCAGATGGAAGTCTTGGGCAATCGGGTGCAAATTTTCTACAGATAAATGCAACTCCTCGTGGTGCTGCTTTGGGTGGAGGCTTGACATCACTGGCAAATGGTGCTGAGGCTTTGTATTGGAATCCTGCCGGTGCAGCAGAAGTGGAAAGAGCAGATATTTATGTGTCTCATACAAATTGGTTTGTTGATACAAGACTGACTTTTGGTGGTGCAGTAATGAAAATTGGTAATAATAGTGCTATTGGAATATCGACTACTGTATTTTCTATGGAAGACCAGGAAATTACAACGGTTTATGATCCTGATGGAACAGGAGATTTTTTTAGCTCTGGAGATTTATCAGTTGGACTTACTTATGCGAGAAAAATGACAGATAGGTTTTCATTTGGAATTACCGGAAAATATATCCAAGAATCAATATATAATGAAAATGCTTCACAGATTGCCTTGGACGTAGGTTCTGTTTACAAAACTGGATTTCATAATCTTCGTATTGGAATGGCAGTACGAAATTTTAGTGGTAATATGAAATTTTCAGGAGATAACATTGATGATAGACTTGATGAAGAAAAATCAAGAAATGAGGAAGATAATCCAAGACTTGAACGTCTGGCACCTGATTTTCGATTACCTCAGGTTTTTCAGATGGGAATTGCAATGGATATCATGGATTCAGAAGTCAATAAAGTTACTTTAATTTTAGATGTGGATGTTCCAAGTGATAATAAAGAAAGATTGATTATTGGCAGTGAATATTGTTTTAGGCAATTGGCATGGCTAAGGGCATCTTATCAAATGAATTACGATACTGCCGGTTTAAATCTGGGAGTGGGTATTATTGTCAGTGGTGTACGTTTGGACTATTCATTTTCCAATCATAAAATATTTGATTCTATTCACAGATTCGGATTAGGATATGAATTTTAAAATGATTGATTTAAATAAAATGGAATTCTCAACCTTAACCTTAACCTTAATCTTAACCTTAACCTCAATAATAAATAATCAAATAGATAGAAACAAAATAATTAAACTTAACTGGAGGAAATTATGAAGAAATTGGTATTGTTTTTAATGATTTTAGTAATGGTAATGACATTATCAGCACAAACATTCACTTCTTATACAAGTGAAAATAGTGATTTGCCGTGTAATATGGTTTATTGTATTGATTTTGATAATGATGGTAATATTTGGTTTGGAGGTCAAAAAGATGCTGCAACCGGATTAGCTAATGTTTCCATGTTATCATCTGATTTGTCAGCATGGACTGTTTATCAGCAGGATGATTTAGGAATGGGAAATATGGAAGATCGTGCATTCTACATTGCTGTGGATAATCAAAATAACAAATGGTTTTGTACTCATTACGGAGTATCGGTTTTATTGGCAAATGGAACTTCAAAGCAAATCGACTTTACTGTTGATGATTATACACGAACAGTACAGACTGATTCTAAAGGCAATATTTATCTTAGTAATAGAACAGATGATGGTATCTGGTATTCTGAAGATAATGGTGAAAACTGGGTTTTATGGATATCTACTGATATAGGATTATCAACCGGAAGACCTGAAATTTATGATCTCCGTGAAGATAGTCAGGGCAGATTATGGTTTTGCACATGGTACGGTGTGGTTTATCGTGATACAGATAGTACATGGAAGGAAGTTGCTGATCTTGCTGGTGAGTACACATATGCAATGACAATGGACAAAAATGATATTGCCTGGGTTCCGAATGCTTCCACAAATGATTTGTATAAAATTGCTCCTGATGGATCTACAACAAAAATTGATTCTACAAATTTTGATGCACTTAAGGCAGATATTTTGGATATTGAAGCAGATAAAAATGGTCATATTTGGTGTGCTACCAATGGTGAAGGTTTGGTAGAAATTCTTCCAGATGGAAATTTCAATCAATATACAATGGCTTCAACCAGTGGGGGAATTCTTCAGGATACATTGACACATCTCGAAATTAAAGATGATGAAATTTGGGTTTCTACAACAAGTGCAGGAATCGTCAGAATTACGGATTTAATTACTACTACTGAGATAGACCAAAATATTGCGTCACCTGAAAATTTTAAATTACATCAGAATTTTCCAAATCCATTTAATCCTAGTACAAATATTAGATTTGAATTATCATCATCTACAAAAGTTCAGTTAAATATTTATAATATTGATGGACAATTAGTAAAACAATTATCAAACAGAGAATTTAATGCGGGCTCTCATCAGATTCATTGGGATGGAACAAATCTGCAAGGTAATCAGGTTGTTAGTGGAATTTATTTTTACAGATTAAATACTGCGATGATTTCTGAAACTCGTAAAATGATGTTTATACAGTAGAGGGTTAGTTTTTTATTTATGGAGTGAATTGATCGCCTGTCAGGCAAAGCGAAGCGACGACTTGGTGTCGATTCTTGCATTGACATGGTCAATGCACTCCATACACCATAATAAAATTTGAAAGATGAAATGAAAGAAAAAAAAGAACCGGGATTAATATTGAGTATAATTCCGTTAATTGTAATGGGATTATTTCTTGGAATTGGTTATGGAATCTATCACTTAAGGGCGGAAGTGTTATTAATTTGTTCTGCTACAATAGCAGGTTTTTTTGCAATGTTTCTCGGATATACCTGGAAAG
>JAOZSG010000022.1 GCA_029939785.1 Fidelibacterota bacterium
CAAAGATGAAATATTTAATTAGTTGGAGAGTATTGTGAAAAGTAATATGTTTATTAGTATGATAATTCTGGCAGGATTAATAGGTATTAAAGGATATAGTATGAAAAATGATCAGATAAATCAAGTACAGGTTTCTGTTATAAATTATCAAGGTTGGGACGAATCTGTTGAAATCAATAATAATAAGATAAAAATGGTGATAGTTCCATCCATTGGGAGAATCATGTATTTTGGATTTACCGGAGGTGAAAACATTTTATGGAATAATGATAAATTTCAAGGACAAAATATTGAATATAATGATGAACTTTTGTCAAAATATTTTTGGGCAAATTATGGAGGTGACAAAGTTTGGACTGTAGAACAAAAAGATTTTGGCAAAGTTATGAATCGCAGCTGGCCACCGGATGAAACTTTTGATGGTGGAAAGTTTGATTTTGAATTACTGAAAAATGGAGTAAAAATTATCAGTAAAGTTAGTAAATATTCAAATACCCGTCTGATTAGAGAAATTACAACCGAGCCAGGCTCAAATAAATTTAATATCTCACAAACAGTAATTTGTGAAGGTAAAAACAGCAAAGTTCCTGTAACAATCTGGAATGTATCACAGGTATTACCACCGGAAAAATATGTGGTTGATTGGAATAAAGAATCAAAATTTGATGGCTATCTCAAGTATTTTAAAGATAAATTTGATACTGAAATTAAATATTTAGATGGATGTATGATTATTAATAATGTTGTGAATGATACAGTAAAATTTGGAACAGACAGTAAGAAATTTTTATCAGCAGTTTGGCATGATAAAATATTTACTCAATCATTTCATTATGAGGAAAATGAAACCTATCCTGATGATGGTTGTCCGGTAGAAGTATTCATATCAACAGAATTTATTGAAATGGAATTGTTATCTCATTTGCAAAAATTAGAAAAAGATGAATCATTAACTTTTGATATTATTTGGACTTTGGATGAACTGAATTCAGCAGACAATGTAAAAGATATAATAAACTATATAAATGAGGAGAAGTTAAATGATTAAGAGAAAATTTAATGATGAGATTAGACATTACAGTTATTCAAAAATAGCAAAAAATTTGTGCAAATTTAGTTTTTTATTATTGTCTGTTTTAATGTTTGTTTCATGTGCAAAACAAAATAGTTGGCAGTTATCATCACCTAATGGGAAATTAATATTAAGTGTAGAAAAGACAGAACCGGAAAATAAACTTAATTATTTGGTTTCAAGTCGAACAGACTCAGAGGAAAAAATAATAATTTCACATTCACCATTGGGAATAGAGCGGGATGATCAGAATTTCACTGAAGGATTATCATTCCTCTCAGCTTCTTCTGTAGAAACTATTGATGAAAAATATAGATTGTTACACGGTAAGCGTAAAGAAAACCATGATTTTTCCAATCAACTTATTCTTCATTTTAGTAATGAACAGGGGAGTAAGATGGATTTAATCTTAAGAGCCTACAATGATGGTGTCGCTTTTAGGTATCTATTTCCGGAAGAAGATTCTCAGTTACGTACTGTGATTAATGAAGTAACGGGTTTTGCCTTGCCTAAAGAGGGAACTGCATTTATGCTACAACATGCAGATGCGGGTGAGTGGTGGCCAGCCTATGAGCAATATTTTCAGAAAGATATTAAAATCGGAACATCGTCTCCTAACAAAGCCGGATGGTCATTTCCGGCACTATTTGAGATACATAATGGAGATTATTGGGTCTTAATTTCAGAGGCAGGATTAGATAAAACCTATTGTGGTTCCCGATTAAATCAGGATGTTCATGATGGTGTTTATAGTATGAGAATGCCTGATATTGGTGAAGGACTTGGCGTAGGTGATGTTCATCCAAAATCGACATTACCCTGGGCTACACCCTGGCGTTTGATTCTTATCGGTGAATCTTTGAAACCGATTGTTGAATCTTCTATGGTTACACATTTAAGCCCTGAGTCTGTAGTAAAAAATCAAGATTGGATTAAACCCGGACGTGCTTCATGGAGTTGGTGGTCTGATGGTAAGAGTCCGAAAAATTATAAAAAACTTATCAAATTTATAGACTTTGCTGCTGAGATGGGTTGGGAGTATTCTCTGGTTGATGCCAATTGGCAGGAACTTGGAGAAAAGAAAATTACTCAATTGGCAAATTATGCAAACAAAAAATCAGTAGGACTTCTTTTCTGGTACAATTCAGGTGGTGATAATAATTCCGTTACGGAAGAACCCAGAAATCGTTTAAGTGATCGTACAACTAGAAGAAAAGAATTTAAATATTTATATGATCTTGGAGTCAAAGGGATAAAAGTTGATTTTTTTCATAGTGATAAGCAAGATCGTATAGAGCAATATATTGGTATTCTTGAAGATGCAGAGGATTTTCAGCTTGTGGTCAATTATCATGGATGTACATTGGTACGTGGCTGGTCAAGAACTTATCCTCATTTATTATCTATGGAATCAGTTAAAGGTGAAGAAGCGTATGGATTTGATAAAAGTTATCCTGAAAATGCTCCATGGCATAATACTATTTTACCTTTTACCAGAAATGTTGTCGGTCCAATGGATTATACACCGGTTGCATTTTCTGATGACAACCAACCTCATTTAACCAGTTCTGCTCATGAACTTGCTCTTTCAGTTTTGTATGAATCAGGGATCGTTCATTTTGCGGATGCTGTTGATAGTTATAAAAAACAACCGGAAGAAGTACTTGATTTTCTTAAAACTGTTCCGACAACTTGGGATGATATAAAATTTCTCTCAGGCTATCCGGGTAAATTTGCAGTTCTTGCTCGTCAGAATAATGGTGATTGGTACATTGCAGGAATCAATGGTATGACAGAGAGTAAATCTGTTAAGATAGATCTCTCATTTTTGGGTGATGGAGAATTTAATATGCTTCTGATTAAGGATGGAGAAAAATCAAGGGAATTTTCTATTGAAGAACGTTCCATTAGTGCAAACCAATCCCTAGAACTTGAAATGAATAAATATGGTGGTTTCGTAGCACGGTTGATAAAATAAATTATATTGGGTAATTAGTAATTTGGGCATTTTGGAATAAAATAATTGATTAATCTTAGCAATATTGAATTGAAAGTGAGGTAATTGTGAATCCTATTTTAGGTATTTTTTATCACGCCGTTGGTGGTTTTGCTGCTGGTAGTTTTTATATTTCATTTAGCAAAGTAAAAAACTGGGCTTGGGAAGTCTATTGGTTGGTGGGTGGTTTTTTTTCATGGCTTATTGCACCTTGGTTTGTATCATGGTTAGCTGTTCCTGATCTTATCGAACTTTTTCAAAAAGTTCCTTTAAATAATCTAATATGGCCATATATTTTTGGACTATTGTGGGGAATTGGAGGATTAACCTTTGGACTTACGATGCGTTTTCTTGGCATGTCATTAGGAATGGCAATGGCTTTAGGATTAACAGCAGCTTTTGGAACTTTAGTTCCACCTATATATTTTGGGCAGTTTGCAATGCTAATTTCTCATGCGTCAGGATGGTTAACTTTAGGTGGAGTAGCAATAGCTCTTATAGGAATTGCTGTTACTGGTAAAGCTGGAATAATGAAGGATAATGAACTCTCTGATGAGGAGAAACAGAAAAGCATTAGTGAGTTTAATTTTAAAAAAGGAATATGGGTTGCTTTTTTTGCTGGTATTATGAGTGCCTGTTTTGCATTCGGAATAGCTGCCGGAAAGCCAATTACGGAACTTGCAATTGAACAAGGTACTCCTGAATTATTTAGTAATAGCCCACTCTTTATAGTTATCCTTGCCGGAGGTTTTACATCAAATTTTATTTATTGTATCTTTTTGAGTATTAAAAATAAAACGATAAGGGACTATACCAAGAGTCAAAGTACTCCGATATTGTCTAATTATCTATTTTCTGCTCTTGCAGGTATTACCTGGTATTTTCAATTTATGTTTTATGGTATGGGTACAACAAAGATGGGTAAGTACGATTTTGCGAGTTGGAGTATTCATATGGCTTTTATTATTATTTTCAGCAATATGTGGGGGCTATTTCTTAAAGAATGGAAAGGATCAAGTCGGCGAACAATTCATGTGATTATTATTGGATTATCTATTCTTGTGTTGTCCACAATTATTATTGGTGTCGGAAATTTCATTCAACAATTTGAATAAACTATAACATTTAAGGAGGTAGAAAGATGATTAAAATAGGACTTTTTTGTATTGGTCTTGATACTTATTGGCCTCAGTTTGATGGATTATTAGAACGGCTTCTCGGTTATCATAATGAAATAGCAGATAGGATAAAAAATTATGGTGTAACAGTTGTTGATGTGGGCATGGTAGATAATGTGGAGAAGACAAATTCTGCAGCTTTAAAATTTAAACAAGAGGATGTGGATATAATATTTTTATTTATTTCCACTTATGCACTTTCGTCCACTGTTTTACCAGTAGTGCAAAAAGCAGGTAAACCAGTAGTTTTGTTAAATCTTCAACCTGTATCAGCAATTGATTATGAGTCTTTTAATGCTTTGAAGGATAGGGGGAAAATGACTGGTGAATGGCTGGCACATTGCCAGGCATGTAGTGTTCCAGAAATTGCTTCAGTTTTTAAACGTGCAGAAATCGATTATCATATAGTAACAGGTTATCTTAAGGAAGAATCTTCTTGGGAAAATATTGGGGATTGGATTGAAGCCGCCAAAGTGAGATATGCTTTAAATAACAATCGTGTAGGGCTTATTGGAAATCATTATTGTGGTATGCTTGATGTTTATACAGACTTGACCAAACAGTCAGCTGTTTTTGGTAATCATTTTGAAATCATTGAAGTATCAGAATTAAAATCCATTCGTGATAAAATTACCGACAATAAAATTCACGAAAAAATTGATCAATTTTATAAAGAATTTAATGTTTCAGAAGATTGTGAAGAGAGTGAACTAAAGCGTGCTGCAAAAACATCATGTGCTTTAGATGTTTTGGTGGAGGAGAAGAATCTTGGTGCCATTGCCTATTATTTTGAGGGAAAAGGTGATCCAGATTATGAAAATATTGTTACCTCAATTATTGCGGGAAATACACTTCTTACTGCAAATCATATTCCAGTTGCAGGCGAGTATGAAGTGAAAAATGTACAGGCTATGAAGATTATTGATATATTCGGCCATGGCGGTTCATTTTCTGAGTTTTATCTTATGGATTTTGATGATGATGTTGTATTACTTGGACATGATGGTCCTGCACATTTTGCTATTGCCAAGGAAAAGGTAGAATTAGTTCCTGTTCCTGTCTATCATGGTAAACCTGGCAAGGGATTATCAATACAAATGAGTGTAAAACATGGACCAGTAACAATTCTTTCAGTTGTGGAGGATGGGAATGGTAATATTTCTTTACTTGTTGCTGAAGGAGAATCAGTAGTTGGACCTGTTATGCAAATTGGTAATACTAATAGTCGCTATCGTTTTCCAATTGGGGCTAGAACTTTTGTAGATAATTGGTCAAAAGCTGGACCTGCACACCATTGTGCTATTGGTGTTGGGCATATTGCTTCAAAAATTTTAAAACTTGGTGAATTACTTGGAATTGATGTAAACAAAGTATGTTAATCCAGTCTAAAATTGGGAAGTGTCATTTGCCAGTTGGCGGATATGAAAAAATAAAAAAATAAGGCTCTGTCACATTGAGTCAGTCAGTAGTCAGTCATCTGCCTGATCTTTGACCTGATTTACAACCTGTCGAAATGTGCATCGGAGCACAATTGTTGAAAATTGAAAATCAAGTAGATAGATCTTCGAGCATCCTTCGTTCAGTCAGAAGCCGGACTTATGAGCAGGCTCCATTAGGATGATAGAGTAAAGATATAGAAAAACAAATGGTAAGAAGAACTTTTTTGAAAAATATTGGACTAAGTGGTTTTGCTATGGCGATGCCTTTTGCAAGTCTTTTGGCAGATAATCAAAAACCAAAGAATAAACCGAATGTTTTATTTATAACTATAGATGATTTACGGCCAAAATTAGGATGTTATGGTCAGGAACAGATTATATCACCTAATATTGACAGGTTAGCAGCACAAGGTGTATTATTTACAGAGAGTTTTTGTCAGGTACCTGTATGTGGTGCTTCAAGAGCCAGTTTATTAACCGGACTTCGTCCAACACGAACACGATTTACGAGTTTTGCAACTGTTGCAGATGAAGATGCACCTGGTATTGATGCAATACCTAAACACTTTAAAAAGAATGGCTATCATACTATTTCAAATGGTAAAGTATTTCATCATTACGAAAAGGATGGTGCAGGTGGTTGGTCTGAAGAACCATGGCACGCAAACGGCTGGGTTGATGCACCCTGGTATCCCAAAGGAAATTGGCGTAATTACCTGACCGATGAAAATCTATCTTTGGCATTGCACCGCGAGAATGGTGCCGGTAAGGCATGGGAAGCAGCGGACGTACCGGATGAGGCATATTTTGATGGTGCAACTGCAGAAAAAACAGTAAATGATCTTGTTCGACTGAAAGATAGTGATAAACCCTTTTTTCTGGCAGTAGGTTTCAGGAAACCTCACCTTCCATTTAATGCACCTAAAAAATATTGGGATTTTTATAAACGTAATGAGATAAAACTGGCAGATAATCCCTTAGTACCTAAAGGAGCACCGGATTCCTCATTGCCGGATAATTTATGGGAAATCAATGCTTATGAAGGTATTCCTTACCATAGACCGATTTCCGATGATGAAACATCCCGTACATTGATTCATGGATATTATGCATGTGTCAGTTATATAGATGCTCAGATTGGAATAATATTAGATGAACTGGAAAAACAGAATTTGCGTGATAATACTATAATTGTTTTATGTGGAGACCATGGTTTTCATTTAGGTGAGCATAGTTTATGGAGCAAATTTACATGCTATAGAGAATCACTCCGAGCACCATTAATTATTAGTGCACCTGGGATTAAAGGCGGACAAAAAACATCAGGATTGACTGAGTTTATAGATGTTTATCCCACTCTCTGCGAATTAAGTAATTTACGTCTGCCCGATCATTTACAGGGTGAGAGTTTTGTCCGATTAATGCAGAATCCGGAGCTTCCATGGAAACAAGCAGTATTCAGTCGAATTGGCAAAGGAGATTCAGTTCGTACAAAACGTTATCGCTATACAGAATGGACAAAAGATGATAGGGAAATTTATGCACGGATGTTATATGATCATCAATCTGATCCGAATGAGAATAAAAACATTGCAGAATTACCGGAGAATAAAGATTTAGTGAATAAGTTTTCTAAGATGTTGAAAAAGAATTATGATAAAAGTTAAAAATGATGAACTCGTAAAAAGTATTTTTAACCGCCAGTCGAAAGCCTGATTTAACAACAAGGCTCGCAAAGGACGCAATGATTAATTTATTAAAAATCAAATGGTTAATATTGTATTTCTTTGCGATCTTTGCGTTCTTAGCGGTTAATTCTTGTTTTTTTACGAATCTGTCAAAAATTATTTGAGAGGAAAAATGAAATGAAAGTATTAAGAAATGTGTTTGTGTTATTATGTTTAACATCAATTTTATTTTCGGGTGAAATTTATAAATCATCCTACAGACCAAGAAGTGGAATTGCACATGGAGGAATTGGAACAGGCTCGATTGAACTGAGAAAGGATGGTCAGTTTTACAATTGGTCAATTTTTAATAATTATCCAAGAAGCACAGGTCCGATTTTTGAATTAGCTACATTGCCAAGGACAAATGATGAATCATCATTATTATTTTTTCTTGTTCGTTATAAAGTAGAGGGAGAAGATGCGAAAATTAAACTCCTGCAATTGAATAATGAATTTAATGAAGCAGGAATGGTTGGTATTGCTTATTATTATCCCTGGATGTCAGCAATAGAACAAATTGAATATGAAGCTGATTTTCCATACACAAAAATGAAGTTTACTGATTCGGAAATGCCTTTTGATATTGAACTAACAACTCATAATCCTTTTATTCCTCATGATGTAAAAAATTCTGCACTTCCAGGTGTTTATTTTGATTTTAATATAGTAAACAAATCCAACAAAAAAGTTGACGTTTTTTTAATTGGTTCATTACGTAATCTTGTTGGTTATGATAATAGAGATAAATATTTTTCATCTGAACTGACAGAAGGTAAAGGATATAAATATTTTGATCTTTCTGTTGGAGGTATGGATACAGAATCTCCTACATTTGGACAAATGGGTTTAGCATCATTATCAGATGAATCAACATATTATCTCGGATGGGAACATAAACATCCTTATTATGAATTATTAGTTGTCAATAATACTTTTCCAAATATAGATGATACAGAAGCAAGAAATAAAATTGATAAGAAAACAGGTAAGAAATATGGTAATCGTGGAAAATCATCATCTGATCAGCGTCATTTTAGTTCTATAGGAATTACCAAAAGTCTAAAAAAAGGTGAATCTTTTAATCATCAATTTTTATTTTCATGGTATTTTCCAAATGCTTACGGTTCTTATTATGCTCCCGATGGTAAAAAAGAATTAAAAATGAATGTTGCAGATAATTATATAATTGATGAACAAACTACTAAAAAAGTTGGTAATTATTATAATAATTTTTTTAAGAGTTCTGCTGAAGTGGCAGAATATATGGTGAGTAATAAAAATGAACTCATGGGCAAAACACGCAGTTTTTTTGATGATTATTATTCAAGTGATTTAGAACCATTTATGCTCAACCAAATTTCATCAAATTTAAATACATTTAGAACAAGTTCTCTTTTTAATGAAGTGGGACAATTCGGAATCAGAGAAGGGTTGACCCCTGCAAAGAGTTGGGGACCTATGATTACTTCAGATGTAACTTATTATGCTTCATCTGCGATAATCAGTCTGTTTCCAAAGTTACAATTGTCCAGTATGCGTGCTCATAAAGATACTCAAATGGATAATGGTGATATAGCTCATGGTCTGGCTTATGATATGGATTATACACGTAATGGAACATGGGGAGTGAGTCATAGGGTAGATCTTGCCGGAAACTACATACAGATGGTTATTCGTGATTATTTATGGACGAATGATAATGAGTTTATTCAGGAGATTTGGCCATCATTGAAAAAAGCTTTTGAATTTTCTATAAATCAATGGGATTTAGATAATGACCAGATGCCGGATATGAAAGGGATTATGTCAAGTTATGATAATTTTCCAATGTATGGTTTGGCTTCTTATATTCATTCGCAATGGATGAATACTGCAAAAGGTATGAATGAAGTTGCAAAAATACTTAATGATACAGAAATGGAAAAAAAGTCAGGTGTTATTTATAAAAAAGCAATAGAATTAATGGAAGAACATTTATGGAATGGTGAGTATTATGTCCTTGCTAATGATATTTCAGGTGATAAAGGTATTGATGCCGGCTGTCTGACAGATCAGGCAATCGGGCAATGGATGGCACATCAGAGTGGATTTGGGCATTTGTTAAATCCGGAACACGTAAGATCAGCATTGAGTAAAATTTTGGATATGTCATACAAACCTGATTTTGGATTACGAAATTGTACATGGCCTGAATATCCGGATTTGTATCCTATTCATGAAACCAACCTTTGGGTTGATCAGGCAAATTCTTGTTGGACAGGTGTGGAATTAGCATTTGCATCGTTTTTGATGTATGAAGATATGTATGAAGAAGCAATGCAAGTTACTAAGACCGTTGATGAACGTTATAGAAAAAACGGACTATATTTTGACCATCAGGAGTTTGGCGGGCACTATTTAAGACCAATGTCTGCATGGGGAATTTTGAATGGATCTCTGGGATTGGCAATCAAAAATAATAATTATCTCTTTTCACCATGTATTCCAAAAAAACAATATAAAGTATTGTTCTCCGGTAATAAAGGAACAGCATTTTTTATCAAAGGCAAAAAAAGTGTTGAAATTGAAGCACGAAGTGGTGAGTTGGAAATACAATCTCTTTCAATAGATAAAAATATTGATTTAAATAAAAGTAGTGTTAAGATAAATGGAAAAAGTGTAAAAGTTTCTATTACTGAGAATGAACAATATAAAATTTATACTTTTGATGAACCATTGAAAATTAAGAAAAATAATAAAATTGTGTTGAAGTAAACTTGATGAGCTAGTAAAAGAAATTAAAACACTAAGGATTCAACGAATTGTCTATTGTAGGTAAAGGCGTTCCCAAAGAGGGCTTTGGGAACGAGAGAAATGTAGAGGTTTTATTTATTATTCAACCCTTTCAGGGTTGGGATGGGAATTATGTTCCACGGATTTCATCCGTGGTTATTCAAATCGAAGATCCGGGCACTGACTGATTAATCCCTTTCAGGGAATTTAATAGTTACAAAAATTTTAATAAGAGGAAAAAACCAAACAACCTATATAATAAATAAACGAACTCAAAATCCGATAGTGTCAAAAGTCTCATGAAATAATGAAAAAACGCAACCACAAATGAACACCAATAGACACGAATTAAAATATAAAGATGCAATTATTTAATAGTAGTGTCCATTCGTGTGCATTCGTGGTTAAAGGTTAAATAAAAAGGAGCAACAATGAAAACAACTACAAGGCGGAATTTTTTCAAATCCTCGGCATTAAGTATTATACTCTTATCAACAATTCACAGACTGTTTGGGCAAAACTCAAGTAAGAATGAAAATAGTCAAACAAATAAATCCTTCGAGGAAATGCGTCCAGGTGAGATTATTGAGAGTATCAAAAAAAGTCCATATGCTTTTGTACCTGTTTCTCCAATGATAGAATGGCATTCTTTTCATTTACCAATGGGAACTGATGGTATTATCTCCGAATCTGTCAGTCGTATTATGGCTGAAAAAGTTGGTGGTGTATGGTTTCGATCCTTGTCCCTTGGATTAGATTCATGGCGTGATGCAAAAGAAAAAAAAAGATGGGGTTTTCAGCAGGATGAAAAGGTATTTGGTATGGATTTTCCAGATCTTCCGTTAAAAAGTGAATACTGTGATGTTGAAAATCTTAAAAAAATTGTAAAAAATCGTGTTGAAGCATTACGTGAAATTGGTATACAACATGTATTTTTGCTCAATCATCATGGCGGAAAAGGTCAGATACCGACAATCAAAGAATTGGGTGAAGAATTGAGTGATAATTCTATGACAGTTCACGGGCTGAAAACATATCAATTTAATGATTTAACAAAAGAAGAAGGATTTTTTGGAGTTGGTGGTCATGCCGGTTATAGTGAGACTATGTGGCTTATGGCTTTTCGACCTGACTTAGTTGATCTGACAAAACAAAAAGCAGGAAAGCTTTTAGTACGTCTTACAGGGATTTTACACAGTAAACCTGAAATTGAAGAAAAATGGAATCCTCGTAATGTTTCTGTTCTGGTAGCACATAAAATTAAGAATAGAGTAATTGATAATTATACAAATTATATTGATAAATTGAAAAATAGGTAATAACACATGAAAAATTTAATACTCAGTCTTATGCTATGTTCTTTTGCTTTTTCCCAAAGCTATCTCGATCCATCTATGCAGATTAATCAGCGAATAACTGACCTTCTCTCCAGAATGACATTGGAAGAAAAAGTTGGTCAAATGTGTCAATATGTAGGAATTGAACATCTGAAGAATTCTGAACGGAATTTATCAAAGGAGCAAATGAAAAATAGTGATGCACATGGGATGTATCCAAATTTACATTCTTCTGATTTAATCAAACTTGTAGAACAGGGTTTGGTTGGATCATTTTTGCATATAAAAAATTTGGAAGAAGCAAATTATCTTCAAAACATAGCAGCCAAAAGTCGTTTGAAAATACCACTAATATTCGGGATAGATGCTATTCATGGAAATGCATTACAACGAGGTTATACTGTTTATCCAACTCCAATTACCTTGGCTTCTACGTGGGACAGAGAATTAGTTGAGAAAATTAGTATTCAAACTGCCAAAGAAATGCGGGCTGCAGGTATGCATTGGACATTTACGCCTAATATTGATATTGCAAGAGATGCACGTTGGGGTAGAGTTGGTGAAACTTTTGGTGAAGATCCTTATCTCGTATCTGAACTGGGAGTTGCATCTGTCATTGGTTTTCAGCAAAGAGATTTTACAGAAGATGAAAAAGTAATAGCTTGTATTAAACATCTTATTGCTGGTGGTGAGCCGGTAAATGGATTGAATGTCTCTCCTATGGATGTTTCAGAGAGAGAATTACGAGAAATACATTTGCCATCTTACAAAGCAGCTATTGATGCCGGTGCTTTTTCAATAATGACAGCTCATAATGAGTTAAATGGTGTTCCCTGTCATGCTAACTCATGGCTGGTGAATGATATTATACGGAATGAATTTGGCTTTAAAGGATTTGTTGTATCTGACTGGATGGATATTGAAAGATTATACACACTTCATAAAATTGCTGAATCACCAAAAGAGGCTAGTTATTTATCAGTTAAAGGTGGTGTTGATATGCACATGCATGGTCCTGATTACCTGGAACATGTTGTAGAACTTGTCAAAGAAGGTCGGCTTTATGAAAAAGATATAGATAATGCAGTATCAAAAATTCTTGAGGCTAAATTTAAACTTGGTCTATTTGAAAATAGTATTGTCAAAAAAGAAAAGCATGATGAGATTGTACTGAATAATAATCACAAACAGACTGCACTCGAGGCTGCCAGAAATGGAATAGTACTTTTAAAGAATGACAATCTTCTTCCTTTAAATAAAACCACAAAAGTTTTTGTCACCGGCCCCAATGCCAATAATCAGACCATACTTGGTGATTGGGCAGTATTACAGCCGGAAGAAAATATCACAACAATTTATGAAGGTATCAAAACTCTTTCAAACGGTAAAGTGTCTTTTCTTGATTGCGGAGAAGATTTTCTTACAATAAGTGATAAAAATATTAAACTAGCCGGAAAAATGGCAAAAAAATCTGATGTTGCAGTAGTTGTAGTCGGTGAAACCTCACTAAGAAATCTATGGAATACAAAAACTTGTGGAGAGAATACTGCCCGTAATAATATCAAATTAGTAGGAAAACAGTTGGATTTGGTAAAAGCTATTCAAAAAACCGGAATTCCTACAATTGTGGTTCTTGTCAATGGTCGTCCACTTGGCACTACCTGGATTGATAAACATTGTGATGCTATTATTGAGACTTGGGAGCCGGGTATGAAAGGCGGAGAAGCATTAGCAGAAATCCTCTTCGGTGATATTAATCCCTCCGGTAAATTACCAATCACTATTCCTCGAAATGTGGGGCAGTTGCAAATGATATATAATCATAAACCTTCACAGTATTTCCGTAAATATTATGATGATACAGTCGAACCTCTTTATCCTTTTGGATTTGGTTTGAGTTATACAAAATTTAAGTATTCTGATTTGAAATTGGAAAAAAAGATAATTAGTAAAGATGAACCTTTTAAAGTTTCTGTAAAAGTAAAAAATAGAGGAAATGTAATTGGTGATGAAATAGTACAACTTTACATTAGAGATGAATATAGTTCAGTAACCCGACCGGTAAAAGAATTAAAGGATTTTAAGAGAATTACTCTAAAACAGGGAGAAGAAAAAATTGTTGAATTTATGATTAACCCTGATAAATTAGCTTTCTATAATATTGCAATGAAGAAAATTGTCGAACCAGGAGCATTTCAGATTATGGTAGGAAGTTCTTCGCTGGATGGAGACTTACAAAAAGTTCAATTGATTGTTAATTAATTATCAAAAAATATAAATATTAAAAAAGGAGAATTTATTATGAAAAGAATATTGAAGTTATTTTTGATCAGTTCGTTAATTCTATCATCATTTATATTTTTATATGGAAATGATGATATTGAGACAAGTGTTGAAAAGATTTTATCAGCAATGACACTGGAAGAAAAAATTGATTATATTGGCGGTTTTGAGGGCTTTTATATTCGACCATATAAACATTTAGGGATTCCAAGAATAAAATTTTCCGATGGACCTGTTGGGGTTCGTAATTATGGTAAGGCTACAGCATTTCCTGCTTCTATCGCTTCTGCCTCTTCATGGGATAGAGATCTGATCTATAAAATTGGAACAGCATTAGGAAAAGAATCCAGGGCTCGTGGAGTGCATGTATTATTGGCACCGGGTGTAAATATATACCGTGCACCAATGTGTGGCCGTAATTTTGAGTATCTTGGCGAAGATCCCTATCTTGCATCTCAATTGGTTGTGCCATATATAAAAGGTGTTCAGGATCAGGGTGTTGTTGCTACAGTTAAACATTATGTTGCGAATAATCAGGAATATGAGAGACATCATGTAAGTTCTGATGTGGATGAGCGTACTTTGAGAGAAATTTATCTTCCGGCGTTTAAAGCCGCTGTACAAAAGGGAAAAGTAGCATCATTAATGACTTCATATAACTTAATCAATGGAATTCATGCTTCTCAACATGATTTACTCGTAAATAAGATATTAAAAGAAGAATGGGGTTTTGATGGTGTAGTAATGTCTGATTGGAATTCTGTTTATGATGCAGTTGGAGCTGCAAATGGCGGACTTGATTTGGAGATGCCTTTCGGAAAATTTATGAACAAAGAAAATTTATTGCCGGCAATAAAAGATGGCAGTCTAAAAGAATCTGTTATTGATGACAAAGTACGTCGTATATTGAAAATGATATTCAAAATGGGTTTTATGGATCATGAACAGCTTGATCAATCCATTCCACTCAATAATACTGAATCAGCAAAGGTTGCTTTGGAGGCGGCTGAAGGTGGAACAGTTTTATTAAAAAACCAAAATAATATTTTACCAATCAAAGCAAATAAAGTTAAAACCATTGCAGTAATAGGTCCGAATTCTGATCCGGCTGTAACAGGCGGTGGAGGTAGTTCTTTGACTGTTCCTTTTAATTCTGTCAGTGTTTTACAAGGAATAGAAAATTTTGCAGGGACGAATTTTAAAATAACTCATGATAAGGCAATTTATTACAATCCTGAAAATGAATCGTTTCTCACATCAAAATATTATTCTGATGGTAAGCCGGGTTTATCTGGTGAGTATTATAATAATATGAATCTCTCAGGTGAGCCAACTCTAAAACGATTTGATAAAAGAGTGAACTTTGACTGGATTGGGGTAAAACCATGTGAAGGATTGGAAACTGAAGTTTATTCAGTCCGTTGGACAGGAAATATTAAAATAGAAAAAGATGGGGAATATGAGTTTTTTCTCCGTGGCGATGATGGATTTCGTTTGTATCTTGATGATAAACTTGTCATTAGTAGTTGGGAAGATAATGGAACAAGAACCAAAAGTTATAAGCAAAAATTAATTGCAGGAAAAACACATGATATTCGGATTGAATTTTTTCAGAATCGTGGTGGATCTGAAATATATTTTGGCTGGCAGGATGCGAATAAAGATATAAATAAAGAGCAGATGGAAAAAGTTATACAGCTTGCAAAAAATGCTGATTTAGTTGTTGCATGTGTTGGTTTTAATAAGGATGTGGAAGGTGAAGGAAAAGACCGTCCATTTTCTCTTCCGGCAGATCAAGTAAAACTAATTAGAGATTTAGCAGTGATAAATAAAAATATTGTAGTTGTTGTAACCGGTGGTGGAAACATTGATATTGAGCCATGGTTGGGAGATGTCAAAGCACTCCTTCATGCCTGGTATCCGGGGCAAGATGGTGGAACAGCAATAGCAAATTTATTATTTGGTGCTGTAAATCCTTCCGGCAAATTACCAATTAGTATAGAAAAAAGATGGGAAGATAATGCTACATTTTCCAGTTATTTTGATAATGATAAAGATATGCGAGTAAACTATACTGAAGGTCTGTTTGTAGGCTATCGTCATCATGATAAAAATAATGTAGAACCACTGTTTCCATTTGGATTTGGAATGTCTTATACGACTTTTAAATACAGCAATTTAAAATTATCAAAAAGTAAAATGAAAGAATCAGATACACTATGGGTTTCCTTTGATATAACGAATACAGGAAAAACAGGTGGTCATGAAATAGCTCAACTGTATATAAACGATATAAAAACTTCTGTACCTCGTCCGGAAAAAGAATTAAAGGGTTTTGAAAAAGTATATTTAAATACAGGAGAAAGCAAAACAATCCGTATTCCTGTTGAAAAAACATCACTCAGTTTTTATGATGTAAAATCAAAAATGTGGAGAGCAGAACCTGGTAAATTTACTGTATTAGTTGGAGCATCATCTAAAGATATCCGACTTAAAAAGAAATTTCGGTTAGTTAAATAGATATTTGAAAATGCGAAGATTTGATTTCTCCTTCATCCTTGGAAATTACTTGTTGGATATTGTCTAATTGTCAATTATTACACTTTAAATAACATAATTATTCATGTATATTTTATACCAGTGTGTAAAAGTATAACTTAAATAAAAGGATTACCTAATGAAATTAAAAATGATGCTGTTTCTCTTAATTTCTCTTCTAATATCATCATTACTTTTTTCGCAAGATCAAAGTAATTTACTAAACAATCTTACCCGTAAACAAGATTATGTATCAAAACGTATTTCGTCTTATAACAGAACTGGTGCCAATGCTGATTACACACCATTTGGACCAGGAGAAACTAAAACCATTGCGGAAATAAAAGGACCCGGTATTATCCATCATATTTGGTTGACGGTTGCCGGACCTGAATTTTATGGTAAAAAAATGATTGTACGGATGTATTGGGATGATGAAAAAGAAGCCAGTGTTGAAGCACCTCTTGGAGATTTTTTTGGTATAGGACATGGCCTGAATAGGAACTACGCTTCATTACCGTTTGTATGTTCGGCTGACGGAAGAGCAAGAAATAGTTATTGGATGATGCCATTTAAAAAATCTGCCAGGATTGAAATTACAAACGAAGGTCCAACTCGTGTTGGGGCATTTTATTATTATATTGATTATCGTGAGGTTAAAGAACTGCCTGAGGATACTCGCTATTTTCATGCACAGTATCATCAAGAATTCCCACCAGATCCGGTTATTACCTCACTTCATTGGAATGAATGTAATCTTGATGGAAAAGAAAATTACTTGTTTCTTGATGCAAAAGGTGC
>JAOZSG010000279.1:0-2477 GCA_029939785.1 Fidelibacterota bacterium
TTAAGCAATGACAATAAAGAAATTCGTGATTTTTGGATTGGTCATGTAAAAAATGCAAGAAAAATTGCAGCATCTTTTGGAAAAGAATTAGAATCTCCATCAGTACACAATTTATGGATACCCGACGGTTCAAAAGATAATAAATATGATAAATGGACAACCAGAAAGATATTAAAAGAAAGTCTTGATGAAATTTATAAAGATGAATATTCATCTACACAAATAAAAGATGCAGTTGAAAGTAAATTATTTGGAATTGGCAGTGAATCTTTTGTAGTTGGTTCCCATGATTTTTATCTCGGTTATGCTCTTACGAGGAATAAAATGATTTGTCTGGATATGGGACATTTTCACCTGACAGAAAATGTATCTGATAAAATCAGTTCAATATTACAATTCAGTAATGAATTATTATTTCATATTAGTCGTCCTGTAAGGTGGGATAGTGATCATATTCCGATTTTAAATGATGAACTTAAAGAAGTTGCTACTCAGATAATTAGATATAATTTGGAAAATCGTATTAATATTGCATTAGATTTTTTTGATGCAACCCTAAATAGAATTGGTGCTTATGTAATTGGAATACGATCTACACAAAAAAGTTTATTAATAGCTTTGCTTGAACCCGGAGCGAAGATAAAAGAAGCTGAAGAAAAGGAAGATTATATTAGTAGATTAGCATTATTGGAAGATGCAAAAATGCACCCTGTTGGAGCTATTTGGGATTATTTTTGCAAAATCAATAATGTTCCTTCCGAATCTCATTGGTTAGAAGAAATAAAAATTTATGAAAAGAATGTTTTGAGTAAAAGGGTGTGATTTGAAAAAAAGGTTTGTCATCAACAAGGTGGACGATATGAAAAAAAATAAACCACGAATGGACATTAATGAACACTAATATTGTTTTAATATTTAAGGAGAAATAATGGCGAAAATTACTAAACAACTGGATTCTGTAGAAGAATTTGAACGACAGATAGTTCCAGAGAGTAAATTAAAAAGTTGGAAAAATTTTCTTGGAATGTATGCCGGTGAACATACTGCCGGAACAGAATTTGTTATCGGTCCGCTATTCGTTGCACATGGTGCAACAGCCGGAGCAATAGTCTGGGGTTTATTATTTGGTAATTTACTTGCAGTATTAAGTTGGGGGTTTTTGACGGGACCGATTGCAGTCAAGGAAAGAATTACACTCTATTATCTTCTGGAAAAGATTGCTGGTAAAAAACTTACAACAGTATATAATTTAGTTAATGCTTTAATGTTTTGTTTTTTGGCTGGATCTATGATTGCAGTCTCGGCAACAGCTGTTGGAATTCCTTTTGGAATGACAATGCCAACATTGAATGACTGGTTACCAAATAGTTTAGGATGGATAATAGCAGTCATCGCTATAGGGTCCGTAACTACATTGATCGCTATGTTTGGATATAATCTTGTATCAAAATTTGCAAATATTGCAGCACCATGGATGATATTGGTTTTTATTAGTGCAGCAGTAGCCGTATTACCACAATTGGGAGTTCATTCATTCTCAGATTTTTGGTCAGCTGCAAAAAATACAATATGGACAGGAGTTCCATTAGAAGGACAAAGTAAATTTACTTTTTGGCATATTATGTTTTTTGCATGGTTTGCAAATATGGCAATGCATATTGGAATGGCAGATATTTCCATACTTCGATATGCAAAAAAATGGTATTATGGTTTTAATTCAGCTGCCGGTATGTTTGTAGGGCATTATATAGCATGGATGGCTTCTGGAATTTTATATGCACTTTTCTTAAAAGAAACCAGTTTTAGTACAGAATTTTCTCCTGGTCAGGTTGCCTATCGTGCAGCAGGAATTGCAGGAGCAATTACAGTAATCATTGCGGGATGGACTACTGCAAATCCTACAATATATCGTGCTGGTCTGGCTCTTCAGGCAATTCGTCCAAAATGGAAAACATGGAAAATTACTATGATTGTTGGTGCAATTACAACGATAGCTTCAGCATTTCCGGCATTAGTTATGAGGTTATTGGATTTTGTTGCATTATATGGTTTGATTCTAATGCCTATGGGTGCTGTTATAATAATGGATTCTTATATTTTACCAAAATTGAAATTAAAAGGAAAATATGCAGAAAATTTTAACAAATCCTTTAATATAGCTGTTGGATTAGCATGGGGGATTACTCTACTGTTTAGTATTTTTCTTAATAAGATTTTTGGGATAGAGATATTTTTTCTTGGTTTACCCGGATGGTTTGTTGCAGCTATTATTTATGTTGTAGTTAGTTATATTTCCCAAAAGAATAAGATAGAAGGAGAGGTCAAATAATGAGAAAGATTTTACAAATTTTATCAGTAATAGGATTAATAGTTACAATTGCTCCTTCATTTTTTGTTTTTTATAATGTAATCACGTTGGAAACAAGTAAAGTCTTAATGGTTTTCGGGACTTTACTTTGGTTTGGTAGTGCACCATT
>JAOZSG010000279.1:2577-4719 GCA_029939785.1 Fidelibacterota bacterium
TATTATTGTTTTCGTATTATTAACAATAGAGCCGCACCTAAAGGTGCTTTAATACATAAGGTAATCCATTTATTCTACAAATAGGAACGCACCTCTGGTGCTGAAAAAAATACATAATTTAATAATATCCGAAGAATGTTCCTTTACATTTCATCCTTGGAAATTCCGTGTTAGATATTGGATATTTAGAAAATATTAGGTTAATTGTTAATTGATTTCAGCCAAAGCGTGGCGACTCTATTTGTAATAACATTCTAACACCAAAAAAAAATCGTTCCTTTAGGTACGATACTATTCTGTAAAAAACTAAGACAATCAATGCTAAATCCGGAGTTATCGAGAATAAAAAAAAGAGGCTCATTTATTTATAAATGAGCCTCTTTAAATTTTAAATTAAATTTAAAGTTTATATTTCATTTAACTTAAATTTTGCAGATTTCTTTAATTCTTCTAAATAAATATGAAAAGCTTCGCCTTTTTTCTTGTTTTTTGCAACTTCAGTGAGTTGTTCTTTCATCTCTTCAAAAGGTTTATTTTTTTCGATTTCATTGAGTTTAATGATATGATAACCAAAAGATGTTTCAACAACATCACTAATTTCGCCTACTTTCATACTAAATACAGCTTTGTCAAAAGGAGGTACCATTGCACCTTGTCCGAAAAGACCAAGATCTCCACCAGATACACTACTAGGACCTTCTGAATATTTTTTTGCAAGTTCACCAAAATCTTCACCAAGTTTTGCTTTTGCAAGAACAGAATTTATTTTTTCTAATGATTTAGCTTTTAATGCTTCTGTTGAATCATTGTCAGATTTAATCAAAATATGTTGAGCTCTTCTCTGACCTGTTTCTTCTTTATATTCAGCAAGAATTTCCATTTCGTTCACAGAAATATTTTTATCCAGTACTTGGTCGAGCAATTCATTAATTTTAATGCCACTAATGATACTTTCTTTAACTGTTTCTAAACTTATATTATTTGATTTAAGATGAGTTTTAAATTTTTCTTCACCGCCAAATTGTTTGTATTGTAATTGCATGATACTATCAACTTTCATGTCAGAAACAACAATTTTTTTGTTATCTGCTTCAGTTTCCAGAAGTTTTTTCACTGCTAAATCTTCGGCATTTTGTTTAATAATATCTTTAACAATTTTTACGTCCATATCAACTAATTGATTTGCACGAGTACCGAAATTGTTAATTATACTGATTAGTGTTTCATGTGTGGTTATGTCAAAATCATTTGTTGAAATTATTACATTATTTGTATCCGGACTTAATATTTTAATTTTTTTTGAAAGTTTAGATGCTAATTCATAGGCAGGTGTACCTTGCTCAAGTTTCACTGGTGTCTCCTTTTTTGAACTACAAGAGCAGAGTAATGTAGCAATAATAGTTGCGATTAAAATTTTTTTCATTGTTTCTCCTAAGTTATTTCATATTAGTGTTAAAATTTTGCGAAAAGATAATAATTTTTTTTAGATAATCATAGGATTAATTAAAAAAAATAATAAAAAAATCAAATAGTTATTTTATTGATTTATCGGGATTTAGAAGAGGAAATTTATACTAATATTTAATAAACTTCATATTTAACCAATCTGCCATCTAAATCACCATTTTTTAATGGTTTCTTAAAAGTAGTTTTTAATCCAACACTTTTTATTAATTCTCGATTTCCACAATAAACATAAGCATTACTATTTTTACATTTTTGTTTTAGAAAATCTCCAAATTGTTGATATAAATTTTTTAGTTCATGTTCTTTACCCATTCGGATTCCATAGGGTGGATTTGTTATGATAGTATAATTTTCTAAATTTTTAATCGATTGAAAGTCTTTTATACTAAGTTTAATATTATTTCCATCATCAAAAGTAGAAATATTTCGTCCTGCAGCTTTTATCGCATCTGGTAAAACATCGCTTCCAATAATCAAATTTTCAGGTAAATCACGAATGTTGCCTTCAGCTTTTTTTATAACAGTAGTCCATGCTTGTTCATCGAAATCCGGCAGATTCATAAATCCAAAGTGATTTTTATAATATGCAGAAGGAATCTTACAGTAATGCATTAAAGCTTCACAAAGTAATGTTCCGGAACCACACATTGGATCATATAGAGGGGTTTCTCCATT
>JAOZSG010000280.1:0-3514 GCA_029939785.1 Fidelibacterota bacterium
TCATTTATCACAGATTTCATCAGTTTCTTCTTGTAATGATTGTTTGATTTCTAAACGTTTTTCTTCCATTTTTGTCAATGATTTTTCAAATGGAGTATAAAACTCACTCATCAAATCTTGCCAGTCTTTTTTATTGGATTCAACTTCATCCAACTCATCTTCCATTTTTCCTGTAAATTCCACATTGAAAATTTCAGGCATTGCACTTACAAGAATTTTATTGACTGTCATTCCTAAATCTGTAGGTTTCAATTTTCCAGCATCTTTTTCAATATATTTTCTTGCAGTAATTGTAGAAATAATTGCAGCATAAGTACTTGGTCGTCCGATACCTAACAAATCTAACTCTTTCACCAAAGTACCATCTGTAAATCTGGCTGGTGGTTTTGTAAATTTTTGTTCCGTTTCCAATTTTGTCAAATTGAGCAAATCATTTTCTTCAATTTTTGCAGGAATTGGGTCTTGTGATGTATCTTTCGAATTCCAAATTCTTAAATATCCGTCAAAAATAAGTACTTTACCTTTTGCTCGGAATAGATATTTGTTTGCTGAAATATCAAGAGTTTTATTTTTGTATTGAGCAGGAGTCATCTGACTGGCTGCAAATTTATTCCAAATTAATCTATACACATTCAATTGTTCTTTTGAGAGAAATTTTTCTACATCTTCGGGAGCAAGATCTAATTTTGCAGGACGGATACATTCGTGAGCATCCTGAATATTCTTTTTTGAAGATTTGAAAAATCTAGGTGTCTTTGGTATATATTCTTCACCAAAATCACGTTTGATTTTATCTCGAATAGCATCTGCTGCATCTTTTGAAATACGCACAGAATCTGTTCTCATATAAGTAATCAAACCTACAGGTTCTCCACCAATTTCTACTCCTTCATATAATTGCTGTGCAATATACATACTTTTTTTCGGAGGATAACGAAATCTACTTGTTGCCACCTGCTGAAAAGTACTAGTTGTAAATGGAGGTGTTGGTGAACTTTTAGTAGTTTTTTCAGTTAATGCTACGACTTTATATTCAGCATTTTCCAATGCTTTTGTGTGTGTTTCGGCTTCTTTCTGATTTATAATTTTCAAAGTCTTATTGTTGAACTTTACACCTTGTGCACGAAATTCTTCATTATGCTCAGTTTTCAAATCAGCAAAAAGATTCCAGTATTCTTCTGGTACAAATTTCAAAACTTCGGCTTCACGTTCACAAATTATCCGCAAAGCTACAGACTGAACTCGACCAGCACTCAAACCGCTATACAGAGTTTTCCAGAGAAATGGTGAAACTTTATATCCCACAATTCTATCAAGAATTCGGCGTGCTTGTTGAGCATTTACCAAATTATAATCAATAGCACGAGGATGATCTATTCCATATTGAACACCCTTTTTTGTGATTTCGTTGAATAATACACGTTTTATTTTGCTATCATCAACTTTGATAGTATTTGCAATATGCCAGGCAATGGCTTCACCTTCACGATCCGGATCCGGTGCCAGATAAATCATATCTGCTCCTTTTGCGGCTTGTTTCAAGCTTGCAATAACTTTTGTTTTGCCTTTTACTGTGACATATTTTGGTTTGAAATTATTTTCAAGATCAATTCCAAGTTCTTTTGTTGGTAGATCTTTTATGTGGCCAACTGAAGCAAGAACTTGATAATCTTTCCCAAGATATTTTTTTATTGTCTTTGCTTTAGAGGGTGATTCCACTATTAATACATTTTTTGCCATACTTTTTTCACCATTTATTTTTGTTCACTTTATTAAAAAAATTAAGTATCAAACTTAGTTACAACTATAATAATTGAAAACATGAAAAACAAATAATTTTATTTATAAGATAAAAAAAATGTTCCTTTTATGAAATTTGTTGACGATGAAAGATCTATAAAAGCTTTGAAAATCAAGGTTCAAATTGTTATGATCTCTTTTCAATCAATAAAAACTATGAATAAAATAAGAAAAATCATACATCTGTAAAAACAACTGTTATTATTAATTTGGGTTGATAGGAAAATTATGCGGAAAAAATGCTATTCAATGAATGTCATATATCAGGTATTTTCAACGGTATTCTGGGAACTTTGGGTATTTTAACCATAATATCTTGGTTTTCTGAAGAAGAGAAATGGAAGTCCAGAACAATTATTTTTACAAAAAAAACTTTACATTTTAAATAAATTTTCTTATACTTGCGATAGATATGTAAAGTATTGCTTTACGTGTTATGGGAGAATTGGAGGATACTACATGCATTGGCAAGGCGACTTAATCAAATCAAAAGCCGAATATTTAAAAATTCCAATCACAAAACTAGCAGAAAATCTTGGTGTATCAAGACAAGCTGTTAATGATTGGATCAAAGGTCAAATTCCGAAAGGAATGCATATTATTTCACTATGTAAAATTTTAGATCTTACACCTGATAATTTATTTGGAGTTCAAGAGGACAAATCGATTATTATGATGCCTCTTCATAGAACTAGAAGAACTGCTAAGGTGACACCAGAGATGCAAGAGACTGCGAAAAAATTAGTTGAGGAATATAAAATACTTTTCAAAAATTGCGATACTCCTCATTTAATTCCTGTTGAAAGATCTGGTGAAAGAAGTAATAAAGCAGCAAAAATTATTGCAAAAAATTTAAGAGATAAATCAGGAGTAAATGATAATAGCCCTATAGATTATCATCATGTTTTCTCATTAATAAACGAACTTGGTATTTTTCTAATTTTCAGAACATTTCCTGATGAAGTAAAAAGTTATGCATTTTATACTCGTATTTATAAACATCGTGTAATTTTTGTTAATACAACAACAAATATTCTTGATTTAATATACCCATTATTACATGAAACTGTTCATGCGTTGAGAGACGAATTAGAAATCACTGAAGACAATAGAAATGACGAAGAAGATTTTTGTGATCAAGTAGCAAGTCTTATACAATTTCCTGAAAGATATATTAGTGATATAATGGATACCCTAGAAATATTACCAAATATTCCATCAAAGATTAGAAATTTAAAAATGTTCGGGGAAAAAAATCATCATGCAATGTATGGAGTAGTAAAAAGAATTGAAGAAGTTGATCCTAGTTTTAATCTCAATATTGGTGGTGCAGATACAAATTTGAAAAAATTACATCCTAAAGTTGGAGAAATTATTTTTACATCAGAATCTGTTAGAGAATTAATCGATATTTATTCTGAATTGAGTCCTAATTTTATTAATTTATTAAAAACAAACAATGATAACATTTCTGAAAGAAAATTGGGCGAATATATTGAAATATCTAATCTTTCAGATATCAAAGAAGTTCGAGAAGAACTGGCATATAATGTAAAAGAATTGGTGTAAGTTTATGTATGTCCTTTGTGACACGTGTTCAGTATTAATGTTAATTAGAATTGTTCCCGAGATGTTCACTAATCCAGAATATGAGTGTACAACTATTCTCGATGTTAAAAATGAATTATTTCAAACTGCAAAATTCAAAGATAAA
>JAOZSG010000280.1:3614-4718 GCA_029939785.1 Fidelibacterota bacterium
ATAAAATATTTATCCTACACAAAAGAACAATCAAACAATATTAACACTGCTGTAAACAATATCACAAACCTTACAGAGATCATCCCAAATGAACGGACTGGTAAATATTTTGAATTAAGCAAAATAGATAAGAAAATCATTGCATGTGTAATTGAACTAGAATATGAGTTATCATCCGTTGACCGAGATTTAAACGACTTTGTCGAACAGCAGACTGATAAAAAATCAATTAAGCCTTTGGCATTAATAAATATATGGCTTGAAAAAGATCTATTAAATTGGGATAAAGAAAAACAATCATACATACGAGATTGGGATTTACAAAACGAAGCACCACAAGACAAAAACTATATCAAAAAATTTGAAAGTCTTTCAGGTTATAATTATTGTGGTAGTTGAAAATTAGTATTCACATTCTGTCACTACTTTTTTACTTTTAATTAATATATTTAAATACATCAATTCCCTATTGAATTTATAGGAAATATTACGCATATTTAAACTATACTAAAGTTAAGATTATGAAAAGAATACTGATTACAATATTAACCATTTTTTACTTACTTTCAGGAATAAGTATCAGCAACGTTTATTACTATTGTAATAGTATGCAAAAAATCATGTTACCTGGAGAGAACTCCTGTTGTTCAGTCAATTTAACTAAAGATCACAAACAAACACAAACAAGTTGCTGTCATTCAAAAAAAGAAGTTTCTGAAAGCAATAATAAATTCACAATATCACCAATAAAATGTTGTGATATTCACCAAAAACAAATTGAACAAAATAAGACTTCTGTATTAATAAATAGTTATTGCAGTTTAATTTTGAGTTTTAAAACAGAACAATATAGTTCACCTCAAAACAAAGATACTTTTATCTCATCTATATTAACTAATTCATCAGATCCATTCACACGTATCAATCGTCCTCTACTCATCTGATATATAGGATATCCAGGTCTCAACCACATCAATTAATTATAAAAAATTTTCAATTTGAATTATCTCTTATTACTTGGAGAGATATTCTGATTAAATAAAAAGAGGATAGTTATGAAAAATATATTTTTATGCCTGCTTATCAGTATCGCAACACTAACTT
>JAOZSG010000023.1:0-16391 GCA_029939785.1 Fidelibacterota bacterium
GTATTAATCGCACTTTCAAAACCAGGTCCAGATACAGTAAAACCAGAATGGATCACCTCAATGGCAGAAAAATCTATTGTATTCACTTGTGCGAATCCTGTACCGGAAATTTATCCTTATGCTGCAAAAAAGGCAGGTGCATATATTGTTGCTACCGGTCGTGGTGATTTTCCAAATCAGGTAAATAACTCACTTGGTTTTCCAGGAATCCTTAAAGGTGCATTATTAGTAAAAGCTAAAAAAGTCACCGATAATATGGCAATTGCCGCTGCGTATTCACTTGCTGATTATGCAGAAAAAAAAGGTCTTACTTCTGAATATATTATCCCAACAATGGACGAAGCAGATGTATTTCCCTATGAAGCCGCAGATGTAGCAATGCAGGCCATAAAAGATGGTGTTGCACGTATTGAAATGACACGTGATGAAGCCTATGAATTGGCAAAAAAAGATATCGACTATTCACGGAATATGAGTCAGCATCTACAAGAAAATGGTTTTATTAAAGAACCTGGGCAAGATATGCTCGATGATGCTATAAAATGGGCAGTTGAACAGTTATAAATCTCAATTGAATTTGTCTCAAAACCCGGGTAGTTTTATCCGGGTTTTTTGTTTTACATAAAAAAAGTCCGGTGGGAAGAACCGGACTTTGGGGATTGGTATGTGTGAAACTTTATATAAGGGGAATTTTTTCAATTTTCAATAGATACAACAATATGACTGCATGAATAATAAAAAAGTTGTCTGCTATTATTTTTTTTATTTATTTTGTCTATTTTTATCTACCACTTCTTCTTCTTTTCTTTTTTGAATCTCCAGATTTTTTATTAGAAGCTTCCTGAACAATTGGTCGTTTACCTTTTTTTTCTCTGCTAAATGCATCAAGAATTATTTCAGCCTCGGTAAAAGGAACAGTAATAAATGAAAAATTATCAAATAATTCCAAATTATCAATATATTGTTGATCTGTACCGGCTTTATCAACAATAAATTGAACAAGGTCTTTTTTTGACAAACCACTACTTTTACCTCTTGCAATAAAAAGTCTTGTTCTACCTGTGTCTTCAACTCTAGTATTACCACGAATAGTATTACCACGGGAAGTATTACCAGATTTTTTCTGGTTGAATTCTTTAATATCTCTATAATTTTTTTCATCAAGAATTTTTGAATAATGAATATTTAAAAATGCAGATAAAACTTCTGATGGCTCTTTATCTTCTATCAATTCCTTAGCCCATTCTCTGTATTCAAAAATATCAGTTGAGTCTAAAATTTCCTGTAAATTTTTTGTAATCTGTTCTTTTTTTGTATTTATGATGTCATGGACTTTGGGTATAGTTCCACGTCTGATGTCAGTTTTAGTAACTCTTTTGATGAATCCGAGTTTTCTGAATTCTGCAGGAGTAACAAACGTAATAGCAGTACCTTGTTTACCTGCTCTTCCTGTTCTTCCAATTCTATGTACATAAGCTTCCGGATCCTGAGGAATTGAATAATTGATTACATGACTAAGATTATCTATATCAATACCACGTGCCGCAACATCAGTTGCAACAAGAATAGATATTTGCTGTTTGCGAAATTTTGTCAGAGTTCTTTCCCGTTGAGCCTGTGATATATCTCCATGAATACAATCTGCTGAATATCCGCGATCCATTAAATGTTCTACAACTTCATTGACATCCTGACGCGTTCTGCAAAAAATTAAACCATAAAATTCAGGTTCAATATCTACAATTCTACAAAGAGCTTCAAATTTATCCTGACGGGATACTTCAAAATAAATTTGATCAGTAAGATTTGTTGTTAACTGAGTTTTGGTCTTCAGATGTTTAAAATCTTTAATATATTTTTTTGCCAGTTTTTTCACAACATCAGGCATAGTTGCAGAAAAAAGTAGTACTCTTTTCTCATCGGGAGTTTTTTCAAAAATAATTTCAATATCTTCTACAAAACCCATGTTGAGCATTTCATCTGCTTCATCCAAAATAAAAAATTTGACATGACTCAGGTCTAAACTTCTTCGTTTAAGATGATCGATTACTCTACCCGGAGTCCCAACAACAATTGAAACACCTCTTTTGAGTTTACGTAATTGCATTTCAATTGATTGCCCACCATATATTGGTTCAGCAGTCAGGCGGTCTCCATATTGAAGTGAATTAATTTCTTCACAAACCTGAATTACTAATTCTCGTGTAGGTGCTAAAATTATTGCTTGTGTATATCTTTTTGAAGGATCAAGTTTTTCCAAGAGAGGAAGACCAAATGCAGCAGTTTTTCCGGTACCTGTCTGGGCTTGTGCAATAATATCTATTTGGTTTTCCATCAACAGTGGAATTGTTAATTCCTGAATTTCTGTAGGTTCTTCAAATCCTTTCTTATGTAATGCTTTTAATGTTTTCTCTGATAATCCTAATGATTTAAAATTTTTCATATTTTCTTTCTTTTACTTTATTAATAATTAACAAATCTCAATTATACTAATAATAATATCATGACAATAAACCGGATTTGCAAATTTTTAAATGTTTATTTCTTATTTTGTTTAGCCGAATGGATTGTTATTAGTTGAGGTATTTCAGATTATCTTTATTATTTAGAACTAATATTATTAACCTGAAATACTGTGCCCTGGACAGGATTCGAACCTGTGACCGTCGGCTTAAGAGGCCGCTGCTCTACCAACTAAGCTACCAGGGCATTGTACAAAGAGCACGCAAACTTAAAGATTTAAGTTGTTAGTGTCAATAGTAATTTTAATTGAAAATAGATTGAATTATTAACCAAAAAGATGCATTACAAATGTTTTGCCGTTTATAATGTAATATGGATTATGCTAAAAATCCATATTCTTTGATTACATAATCAATGATTTGCTGATCATCATTTTTTATATCAATTATATGAAAACCTGTTGGAGATAAATTATCTGTTTCATTACACCAAACAGTGTTAACTTTAAATTTTATTTGCTTTTTGCCTTTAATTTTTTCCGGTAAATCCATTTTTAACTGAACAGTTTCACTTGTATGCACGGGATCTAAACAAAACACACATAGTCCGGTTTCTGAAATATTTCCTACTTCGCCAAGATATTCATTATATTCATTATAAACATTTAATGGTGACAGTGGTGTTTCTGTTAATACCCAGCGGTTTGCAATTCTTTGATCTTGCATTTTTAATCTCCATAGAAAAATAAAATTAATATTTACGTCCAATACATATTTGCAGTTTCCAAATAGCTTATTTATCAATATATTTAATACTATTTTAAATTTCAATAGAACCTATATAAAAACATTTAAAAAAAGTAAAAAAAATGTTACATTTTCGCTTAATTTTTAATTTACTAAGATATTAAAAGAAAGAATTAAATTATGTGTGGAATATTAGGAATTTTAAATATAAAAACTGATATAAATGAATTGAGAAAACTAGCATTAACTCAAACTAAACTACAACGTCATCGTGGACCGGATTGGTCTGGAATTTACAGTAGCGACAAGATAATCCTGGCTCATGAAAGATTATCAATTGTAGATCTTGAATCCGGAGGACAACCATTATTTAACAAATCTAAAACTCATATGTTAGCTGTAAATGGGGAGATTTATAATCATAGAGATCTGGAAAAGACAGTTACCTGCGGATATGAATTTCAAACCAAATCAGATTGCGAAATAATTTTAGCATTATACCAGGAAAAAGGAATTAAATTTTTAGATGAATTGAAGGGAATGTTCGCTTTTATTTTATATGATAGTAAAAAGGACCAATACCTTATTGCACGTGATCATCTTGGAATAATTCCTTTATATTATGGTAATGATGAATACGGCAATCTTTTTGTATCTTCTGAATTAAAGGCAATTCATGAAAAATGTCAATCAATATCTCAATTCCCTCCCGGACATTATCTTCTAAGTGGTAAATCTGAACCTGAACTTTTTTGGAAACGGGACTGGATGGAATCAGAAAATGTCAAAGATAATAAATCAAATGTAACAGTTTTAAGAGAAACTTTTGAAAATGCTGTTCATTCACATCTTATGTCTGATGTTCCTTATGCAGTATTATTATCCGGAGGTTTAGATTCATCTATTGTTGCAGCTGTAGCAAAACGATTTGCAGCAAAACGTATAGAAGATCATGATGAAAGTGAAGCCTGGTGGCCCCGCTTGCACTCTTTTGTAATTGGAATCGAAGGTGCACCTGATTTAATTGCCGCTAAAAAGGTTGCCGATGATATTGGTACTGTTCATCATGAACTACATTTTACAATTCAAGAAGGTCTTGATGCAGTTTCTGATGTGATTTATCATCTTGAAACATTTGATGTAACCACTGTCAGAGCTTCCACACCTATGTATTTGATGGCTCGAAAAATCAAAGCGATGGGAATTAAAATGGTATTGTCAGGAGAAGGAGCCGATGAAATATTCGGTGGCTATCTATATTTCCATAAAGCACCAACAGCAAAAGATTTTCACGAAGAAACTGTTAGGAAACTGAGTCATCTTTATGAATACGATTGTCTTCGTGCAAATAAATCTATGGCAGCCTGGGGCGTAGAAGCACGTGTCCCATTTCTGGATAAAACCTTTTTAGATGTAGCAATGAGATTAAATCCCAAAGATAAAATGTGTATTGATGGCAAAATGGAAAAACATATTTTACGTAAAGCATTTGAGGATTACTTACCAGAAAGTATATTATGGCGTCAAAAAGAACAATTCTCTGACGGAGTTGGCTATTCCTGGATTGATAGTTTAAAAAAATTTGCTGAAGATGAAATCAGTGATCAACAATTAACAAATGCACGCCATAGATTTCCCTTGAAAACCCCAAAAACCAAAGAGTCCTATTTATATCGTCAATTCTTCGAATCACATTTTCCTTCACAAACATCTATTGATACAGTACCTTTTGAAGATTCTATTGCCTGTTCTACTGCTACAGCACTTGAATGGGATAAAGCTTTTCAAAATGCTGCGGATCCATCCGGACGAGCAGTAAAGAATGTTCATAATGATAGTTATTAAATTAAAAAATATATCTTTAGAAGTTTTTAAAATTGTATTAATTTTGAATCGTTATAAAATAAATAATTGTTGGAATAATATGAAAAAAACAATAAACACTTTGTTACTAATTACAATATTTATAATATTTTCTACAGTTTTGTCTGCACAAATAATTAGACGCCCCAATAAGGTTGGCCCATTAAAAAAATCTACTGTTGATGATTACAATAATTTTACTACTGTAGGGCAAATTGGTTTAACTATCACTAATTTTGGTGTACTTGGTGAAGGCTGGAATAATCCGGATCAGCCATCTTGCAGATACAAACAATATGCTGATACAGAAAGAGATGAGATAGAGCATTTTTCTTATGCCGGGTTATGGGTTGGTGGAGAAGTTAAAGGTAATCCCAGAGTAAGTTCTGCAATTGTTGACGGTGTTTTTGATTATGGTGCGGAAGGTTTTGAGTTTTCTACTAGTTCAAGTACAACTGATACAATTGAGATTAAATCTTCTATTGAAACCAGTAAATATTTTTCACCAGATGCTGTTTCGCATCAGGATTTTATATGTGATTATAATGATTTCTCACCTGTAATAAATCATGAAACAATGGGAATTAGAGTACATCAGGAATCTTATGCATGGAGTTATTCATTTACTGATGCATTTGTTATTATGGATTATACAATTTTTAATGAATCACATTTGCTAGATGCTAATGGTGAAGGCTGGGAAATAAAAAATCTTTTTGTTGGTATGTGGGCCGATGCTTCAGTAGCAAATATGAACTATACCAGCACATATGAGCCAGGAGGTGGTTTTTCCTGGTATGATAATCAGGATGGTTTTGACCAATCAATTTATGATGCCTATCCTGATGATGAATTTTATGGTCTGGAAAGAGATATTGCTTATCAATATGATGCTGATGGCGATAATGGTTATGCTCAAAGCTATATTGGATTTAGAGTATTAGGAACTGATTATGTACCTCGTGATTATTGGGATACATATTACAGACAATGGGTTTGGTCAACATCTTCCAATCCGGATTATCCGGAATATGTTGTTCCATTAATTGATAAGGACAGATATCAATTTATGGGAGAATCAGTACCATGTCGTCCCGGTGTTGATGGATATACTAATGAAGGATATCCAAACTCACCAGATAGCTGGTTGTTTTTATTATCAGCCGGACCTTTTGGCAAACATCCAAATGCTGACTCCACAGACTGGGTATTAAAACCTGGAGAATCTGTAAATATTGCAATTGCCGTAGTTTGTGCTCCATGGGCAAATTCTTCATTAACAGACTCTCCTGAAAGAAAAGCATTATTATATGCTAATTCTGACTGGGCTCAGACAGCTTATAATGGAGAAGATGTAAATGGAAATGGTTATTTGGAATTAAGTGAAGATAAAGATGGCGATGGTGAGCATGATCGATATATTCTACCTGCTCCGCCACCATCACCCACAATAAAAGTTGTTGCCGGAAGTGGTGAAGCAACAGTTTATTGGAACAATAAACCTGAAAAAGCTCAGGATCCTCTGACTCAGCGTGAAGATTTTGAAGGTTATAAACTATATTCAAAAAGCAAAACGATTACAAATGATAATCAATGGAGTTTGCTTGGTCAATTTGATCTTCTAAATGATATTGGCTATAATGCCGGATTCGATCCAATTTACATTACCAAAGAAGAAGCTACTGTTTATGATGAAAATGGCAATTTATCACATATAAATTTTATAATTGATAATTCAGATACCTTATATTTTAAAATTATTGAAAACGATACAATGTTTTATAGTTTTACCAATTCCGGTTTACAAAGTGGTTGGCCAGACAGAAATGTATATGCAGTAACCTCTTATGATCAGGGTGATGCTGTTACAGGGTTAGAAAGTCTTGAAAGTAACAAAATTACAAATATGACTTATGTAATTGTCGGACAAAAACCACAAGATTATAATTTCCAAAACAAAATAGGTGTCTATCCAAATCCTTATAGAGCTCATGCAGTTTGGGATGGATATAGTGAGCGTGAAAAAATGATCTGGTTTTATAATTTACCTGAAAATGCAGAGATTACAATTTTTACACTTTCAGGAGAATTAGTAGATAGAATTAAACATAATTCAGCATCTTATAGTGGTTCTGATATTGATAATCTTGCAGATATTTCTCTGCGGGATAATATTAGTTTCTCGGGTGGAGAACATGCGTGGGATTTGATTTCTAAATGGGATCAGGCTATTGCAACAGGATTATATATCTTCACAGTAGAAGATTTAGATTCAGGAAAATTACAAAAAGGAAAGTTTCTTGTTATAAAATAAAGAAGGAGGAAAAATTAATGAAGAAAAAGTTGGTACTATTATTAATCATAACTTTAATTTTAGTTACATCCGGGGTTGGTGAAACGATCACTGCGATTTCTGCAATCCAGGATACTACTGGAACAGGAAGTGGAGATTCACCCTTAAAAGATCAGATTGTGACAATTTCGGGTGTTGTATCTGCTGAATCCTGGGCATATGACGGTAAGTATTTTGTGCAGGATAAATCAGCAAAATGGTCAGGTATCTATGTTTATGATCCAGATCATAATAATGCATATGGTGACAGTATTCAGATAACCGGATTAGTTGCTGAGTATTATGGTTTAACTCAACTTAAAGAAATTACAGAATATATTTTGCTGGATTCTGGAAAAGTTGTAGTTCCTGTTGAAGTTACTTCCGGTGAAATTGCAACCGAAGGTGTAAATGCCGAAGCCTATGAAGGTGTACTTGTAAAAGTAGGCCAATCTAATATTACTAATGCTGATTTAGGTCATGGAGAATGGTCTATTGATGATGGTAGTGGAGAAGTAAGAATTGATGATGTCGCTGATTATTATTTTAATCCATCAAATTATACTGATGTAAAATCCGTAACTGGTCCTTTAATGTATTCTTATGACAATACAAAGATTTTACCCAGATTAGCATATGATATTGTTGAAGGTGGAATATATACAAGATTACAAAGAGTACAACAGGTAAGACATAGTGACTTATTGAAATCTCTTCACGATGCTGATTCTGATGCATCCTATATGTTAGGTGATACTATTTCAGTTACCGGTATTGTAACAATGCCAACAGGTTTAAGTTATGCCGGCAATGGTATCAAATTCATTTTTCAGGAAGAAGAAGGTGGACCCTGGAGTTCAATATTATCATATAATGCAGACAGTACTGCTTATCCACAACTTTTTGAAGGTGATGTCATAGAAATGACCGGATATATTGATGAATATAGTACAGGTTCGGCAAATATGACTGAATTTTTTATCACGAGTCCAATTAATATTTTAAATTTTGGAGTTGCTTTACCACCGGTTGATACCATTACTACAGGTGATCTAAGAATTCCTGCTTCTGCTGAACAATGGGGAAATAATATGGTAGCAGTAAAAAACGCTGTTGTTATGGATGTAGATCCAGGATATGAAATGTTTTCAGTCGATGATGGAACAGGAGCTGTATTAGTAGATGATGATTCTGATAGTCTGGGTTCATACGTTGATCCTCCTTTAGGATCAATTTTTTCGTCAATATCAGGCTGGGTATATCATCATTATGGATCACATGAAGATTCAACAACTTATAAATTATGCCCATTATATGTTGAAGATATGGTACTTGGATCAGGACCACCTCAATTGCAGAATGTTGCAAGATATCCATCAGTTCCCCAAAGTGCTGATGCTGTAGAAGTAAGTGTAGATGTAACTACAAATGGAACAATTGATAACGTATCCATTCTTTATTCTGTTGACAATAATCCATATCAGACAGTTGTAATGACAACCAGTGACGATCTTGCATATAATGGCTCTATTCCTGCACAGGCAAATGGATCCTGGGTTGAATATTTTATCAAAGCAATTGATACAGAAGAACAATCATCTATGATGCCTGCTGATACAACCAGCAAAAAATATGGCTATTCTGTTAAAGATGGAAATCTTAGTATTTCTGATATCCAATATTCACCATGGCTAATATCAGATTCTCCTTTTGATCAATGTAATGTTAGTTTAACAGGTATTGTTACTGTAGATACATCTTTCAAAAATAATTATGGTGCATATATAATGCAAGATGCTTCCGGTCCATGGAATGGTATTGTAATTTTTGGAATTGACGAAGTATTAACTCGTGGAGATCAAATTACTGTACATGGTAAAGTCGAAGAATATAATGCTGACTACCATTTTAAATGGGACAATAACACATCTATTCTTGTTGATTCTTTTACCGTTTTATCTTCTGGGAATGAACTTCCGGCAACTACAGAAATTTCTACAGGAGAATTATCAGAAAATTCTGAACAATATGAATCTGTTCTTGTTACTGTAAAAAATGTAGCCGTCACAGGAGTAAATGCCTATGATTGGTCAGTTGATGATGGTTCAGGTGCAATTTTAATTGATGACGATGCATCAAGTATAGATGAATGGTTTGATTCATTGTTAGTTGATACTGGAATTGAATTTGTAACAGGTCCATATGTCTATAGTTTTGGTTCATATAAAATTGAAATTCGAGATATGAATGATATTGGTATGCCTACATCTGTTAATGTTAAATCTGCTGTAATTACAGAATATAGTTTAAAACAGAACTTTCCGAATCCATTTAATCCGGAAACAAAAATATATTTTGAATTACCAAAACAAAGCAAAGTAAATATATGTATTTATAATATTCTTGGACAAAAAGTACGGAATCTTGAATTATCTACTTTTAATGCCGGTTCACATATTTTGAACTGGAATGGGAAAGATAATTCTGGATCACCTGTACCAAGTGGAACATATATTTTACGGATGAAAGCTGGCAATTTCATTGATACTAAAAAAATGATGTTAGTCAGATAATTTTTATTTTGATAATCCCCTCTAATAATTAGAGGGGATTATATTAGGTTTTTTTATAATTTGAAATAGTTTCGTTAAAAATTACTTTGGAAGTCGAAATGTTGCTTCGGAAACACCCTTCGACGGGTTGTAAATCCGGTCAAAAATCAGGCAACTGACTGACTACTGACTGGCTCAAGTTTTCATTTCATTATATCTTGCAGGCAGGATGACAGAGTAGGAAAAAGAAAAGATAAAATATTGTGAAAAGAAATAATAAAAAAGTCAAAACATTTACTTTAATCATTTTGGTTTTGATCGCATTCTGGGGTTTTATATCATGTAGTAATCCCTTTTTAAAAGATAAAAAATCAGAAGGCTATGAAAATCAAAAACCTGAAACCTATCTATTTTTACACTTTGAAAGTGATACTATAGCTATTCAGGATACAGTAATGCAAAACGGACAGCCTATTTATATACAGGATACTTTAATCACTACTCTTGATACTACAGCAAGTAAACAGGAATTACACTGGTGGGGTGAAGATAGTGATGGCGAGATAATTGGATACTATTACAAATGGAATTTTGAACCTGAACTTACTTTTACAACTGCCGAAAATGCTATCTTTTATGTTCCTATCAGACAGCAATATGATGTTTTTGAGTTTGAAGTTTATGCTGTTGATAATGATAGTGCAATTGATCCTGTTCCTGCAAAACTGACATTCCCTGTATTTAATTCTTTTCCTACAATTAATTTTAAAAATCGTAGTAACCCGACATCATCAGGTGATAATCCAAATGTAACAACTACAACTTTTACAACCAGAACTTTTATTTGGGATGCATTAGATCCAGATGGTAATGAAACTGTGATGAAGATCCATTGGGCTATCGATGATACTACAAACTGGAATGTTATAGAACGAACAAACGGTGTGCTCCCGACTGAAATTACTTTGACAGAAAATGAATTAACTGAAGGTTATCATACTTTTTATGTAAAAGCACTGGATATTGCTAATGCAGAAAGTAATATAATTATGTTTCCTGATTTGAATGATGATGAAGTACCTAATAAATGGTATGTAAAAGAACCAAAAGGAAATGTATTGTTAATTGATGATTTTGCTCAGGATCAGATTAATAAAACTACTCAAAAATTCTACACTGATATTCTAGATGAAATTTTAGGAACTGATGATAAATATTCAGTATGGGAAATTGGAAGTACATTTGGAAATAATGCAGTTAACAGACAAAATGCGTTACCTTATTCACCGGTTGATGTTGAAGCAAACTTAAATTATTTTGACAAAGTCATTTGGTTTTCATTTTTAGGGAAACCACATATAACAGATGCTGGTTTAAGTATTACAAAATATATAAAAAATGGCGGCAATATTTTTATCGCTAATGGGAATGAACAAAGTCCTGATACTACCTGGTTATTTACTGACATTGATTCAACATTCAGATTGAATCCAAGTGGTAGATTATTTCCAGGAACTGAAGTTATGGCAAATTTTAATGTTGATAGTTCAAAAAATTCATCATTAATGTTGACAACAGGAAAGTTAATAGGAAATCGTGTTTCTGCATTAGTACCAGGGAATGAACCTGGTACAAAAGCGATATATAATATGGTACATCCTGACAGCACACATCTTGCTGTTCCTTATAAGGATACTCCAGCTGTTGGTTTATTATTTGCACCGGATTATATGGAAGGGAAAAGTATATATTTCTCATTACCTCTTCATTTTTGTGATGGTAAAGAGAATGTAAAAGATGTTTTAAACTATATTTTAAATGAGGAGTTTGAAGATTAAAGAATTACTAAAAAATATTATAATATTTACATTTATTCTCCTATTATCTGTTTCATTTATATATGCTCAAAAATCATCCGGAAAAATTACGGGTTCAATTACCAATAAATCAAATGGTGAAAAATTACCCGGAGTAAATATTATTGTAAAAGGTACATATTATGGTACAGCAGCAGATAAAAATGGAGAATTTACTATTCTGAATATGAGTTCTGGTGTATATGATATTCAAATATCCATGATAGGATATAAAGGATTAATATTAACTGGAATTAAAGTTGTTAAAGGTGAAACAAATTTTCTGAATATAGAGATGGAAGAGACTGTTTTGGCTGCCGGTGAAGAAGTTGTAGTTATTGGTGAAAAATCAATTATTGATGTTGATAATACATCTTCATCTGTTACCTATGGATCAGATGAAATAACAGGAAAAATTGCAGAGAGTGTATCAGATATCATTAGTGATGAAGTGGGAGTTGTTGAGAGTGATAATGAAATACATATCCGTGGAGGCAGAGTAGATGAAAGTCAGTTTATTGTTGATGGACTTTCATTAAAAGATCCATTAACAGGAGCTGTAAATAATTTATATGTAAATCCAAACGCTATTGAAGAATTGAATTTCATCTCCGGTGGTTTTAGTGCAGAATATGGCCAGGCTATGTCTGGAATTATTGATGTTCAACTAAAAGAAGGAAGTGAAAAGCTAGAGGGAAGTTTCCGGTATCAGACTGATAATCTCGGTACTATCATAAATGGCTTTAACTCAGATATTGCTGAGTTTACACTTGGTGGAAAAGAACCTATTACATCAAAATTATTTCCAAACCTGCCGGGTGATATATATTTCTTTACCAGTGGGTATATGAATATCACTGATACATATTTACCACATGCATCTGAGATTTTTCCAAAAGAAGATTGGATGAAGAGATTTGCAGTTAGAGCAGATAATAGTTGGAGTTGGATGAGTAAATTGACCTGGAAATTTACACCAAAACATAAACTTACGATTTCTCAGAATAATTCTCTTGATATTGATCAGGGATTCTTTTCATCGGGTGGTTATAAAGATGAATTTGAACAGATTTTAGATAACTATCTAACTGTTTCAAGAGGTGCATATGTTACAAATTTTATTTGGAAACATACACTATCTCCAAAAGCATTTTATACTATGAATTTGGGTAAATTTCTTACATTTCAACATAAAGATGTAAGGGGAAGCCACTGGACAGAATATAAAGAAACTCTTGATCTGATGCCTGTAGAATATTCAAAATATAATGAAGATGGTGATGTCAGAATATTACAGGGAGATGAGTATTGGGACAGTGGATATGAACCTCATTGGTATGATTATTATGGTGACAGTTGGTCATTTGATTTCAATATCAGTTATCAACCAAATCAACAACATTCATTAAAATCAGGTTTTAATACAAAATATACTGATATGCAGGTTATCGATATATATAAACCATGGCTTGGCAGTAGCGGATTGGGTCAAAGTTGGGATATGTATCGAGTATTTCCTATTAGTGGTGCTGCATATATTCAGGATCGAATTATTTTTGAAGGAATGATAATCAATATTGGTTTAAGATATGATTATTGGTTGCCCGGTAAATATATTGAAGATGCCATAGACAATCCGAATATTTTTAATATTACAGAAGCAGGCAGAAAAAAATTCAAAGACGAAACTTACAGTATTTTTGGTCATCGGGGAAAAGCTCATTTGTCTCCAAGAATCGGAATTTCTCATCCTGTAACAGATCAGGATGTTCTATATTTTAATTATGGTCATTTTTCACAGTTACCAACCTATTCCTATGTTTACGCAAAATTGAATAGTAATGCTGAAGCAACATATAATCTTATTGGTAATCCTAATTTGAATCCCAAAACAACAGTTTCTTATGAATTGGGTATTAAACATAAATTTTCTGCAGATCAGGCAATCGAATTTAAAGCATATTACAAAGATATGTTTGATTATGAAACTTCACAGAGAATTAATGCATATAATCCTAAACTTGGTAGATATAGTCTGATGATGTATATCAATATGGATTATGCCCGATCAAGAGGTCTTGAATTAATTTATAGAAACAGATATGGTCGCTTCTTCACAGGAAATATAAATGCATCCTACTCAATTGTAACCGGAAAAAGTTCCAGACCAACTGATAATTTACTGGTTGAGGCTGGCAGATTATCATCAAAACCTCTCAGTGAAAATTTTCTGGGATGGGATAGACCATTACAAGTATCTGCGAATCTAAGGTTCAAAGTTTTTGAAAAAAGTCCTTTACGACTATTTGGTATACCAATACCAAATAATTGGGGAGTAAATTTTCATATAGAAGCACAATCAGGAAGACGTTATACAAAAAGTGTTGTAACAGATTCTGTATATGTAAATAATCTATTATATTTAATTGGACCGTCAAATTCTGATAAACCATATTCTGAACTGGCAAAGCCCTATGTTACTATTGATATGAAATTTTATAAAGTATTAATAGAAAAAGGGAATCTAAATATGAGATTTTTTGCACAAGTTGAAAATTTATTAGATAGAAAAATTCCAAGGTATATTAATCCATATACTGGAGTTCCTTATGATCCGGGTCAACCAATTGCTTATAGTTATTTAAATAAGCCTAATCCAAATCATGATCCTAGTAGATATTATAGTGCCCGGAAAATAACTTTGGGAGTTTCATGTTCTTTTTAAATAAAAATCAAAAAATCATTAAAAAATTACAAATTATATTTGTTTTATTATTATTATCCAATTTGTCTTATGGGCTGGATTTATTTCCCAGTTTAGGAGGTCAAAGAGCAGGTACTTCAGTTTTTACATTTCTCAAAATTGGAGTAGGTGCCCGTACAGCAGGGATGGGAAATGCAGGTGTTAGTTTAGCTAATGATGCTACTTCCTTATATTGGAACCCTGCTGCCGCTTCACAACTGGGAAGGAGTGATTTTACTATTTCTCATACACGATGGCCGGCAGAAATGGAATATAGTTATATAGGATATGTTCAAAAATTAAATGAACATATTTATTTAGGTTTCAGTGCCGGTGCTCTATATACAGATCCAATGGAAGTAACAACAGTATATCATCCTTATGGGAATGGCGATTATTTCAATTATGGTGATATGTTTCTTGGTTTAACCCTTTCGCATAAAATGACAGATAGATTTTCTTATGGATTTACTGTAAAATATGTAGAGGAAACTTTAGCCGATCTCGATATGAAAACTGTTTTACTAGACTTGGGGACATATTATTGGACTGGTTTTAAAAGTCTTCGGTTCTGTGTTTCACTCGTAAATTTTGGATCACAATCCAAACCTGGTGGCACATATTTGAAACCTATCAAAGATGGTGGAAATGAAGATGCAAATTATGCATTATTTTCACCACCAACTGAATTTCGTATCGGTGCAGCAATGGATATTATAGAAGGTGAAAAATTTTCAACTCTTTTATCGTGTCAATTAAATCACCCTGTTGATAACTTTGAATATTTTGTCTTTGGTCTGGAAGAAACAATTTATAATCAGTTATTTTTACGAGTAGGTTGGTTAGGAAATCAGTCGGAAAGATCCTGGACAACCGGTGCAGGAGCAAATTTTAATATTAGCGGATTAAATTTTTCCGCTGATTATGCATGGTCAGATTTTGGCGTGCTTGGTGATGTTCAACGAATCCAAATGTCAGTGAAGTTCTAATGAAAAAACTACAATATTTTATATTATTTATACTAATTTATTTATTTGTAATAAATTGTGAATATACTCCTATATCAATGCCAAACAGCAATGATTCAACAAAATTATTTAGTACAGGTGAGATTAAATATATTGCAATGAATCCATCATGGGATAATTTCTCAAAACCTTTAGATATTTTTATTTCTATTGATGATTATATTTTTATTGCTGATAGTGGAAAGAATCAAATTACTGTCCTTAACAAAACAGGTGATATAATATTAAAAGATCAATCAGGTAATGACTTTTCCGCATTATCAAATCTAAATAATATTAATCCTATTGGGCTTTGTGTTGATTCAAAACTGAATGTATTTTTTGTAGATAGATCAAATACTGTTTATGTTTGGAATCAATTCATTAATAATTGTAGTAATAACGAAGGTAATGATTCTATTGCAGTAGCTATTACCTATCGTAATCCAGAAACATCCGATGAAATTCGAATCACTAATTTTCTTGACTCCTATGCACTGGATTACACCGGCTACATAATTGTAAATGTAGAATACGAATATAATCAGGCAAAAATGGATAGTATTCTCGGTGTTCATGTTTTTTATAAAGATTATGACAAAACATCTTCAGAATTTGTGAGCATAGCTGCATCTCCACTTGGCTCTGATAATTTTTATATCACAGATAATTATCACCAAAACATTCAAAATATTTCTTTTGCAAGATCATCATATATAAAATTGGCAGATGGAACAACACTCTGGCAACATCAAGGTTACTTAAATGGTCTTGTTGCAACTGCTGGAACCGGAGCTGTCAGGTCCCTCTCCCAAGTTCCTGGGTGACC
>JAOZSG010000023.1:16401-17045 GCA_029939785.1 Fidelibacterota bacterium
AGGTACAATAAATGATCCAAAAGGAATTTGTACTGATGATGGTGGAAATATATATTATACTCAAACAGGTGTAAACTTTGGATTGCATAAAATTTCAAAATCTTCAGATATATCTTTAGAATGGAACTCTGCTTTTACTCTTGGTAAGAATCCTATTATGGATTTGAATAGATTTAATGCTCCATGTGATGTTGCTGTTGATAATAATGGAAATATTTTTGTTTTAAATTCCGGTGATAATGAAGTTCAGGAATTTGATAATAATGGAAATTTTGTAAGAAAAGCCGGACTCAGAGAAGCTCAATTTGAAATAACCGTAATTGATACTATTACAACAGAATCAGGTATAGAGTATATACCAAGAGACACAATAATTACAGAATACTATAACGATATATTAAACAAACCAAAAGGAATTTTTGTTGATGATGGCGTTATATATATAGTAGATACAGGAAACAAAAATATTAAGCGTTTCAAACTGTCTTCTGATTTAGATATTGAAATTCCTGAATAAAAAATTAACTTAAAGAGAAACAACATGAGAGAATTTTCAATTAAAACAAATGCACGAAATGAATTAATAGACATAACATTTAGTGTAGCAGCAGAAATTGAAAAAATAGATATTAAAAATGGAGTTT
>JAOZSG010000024.1:0-9018 GCA_029939785.1 Fidelibacterota bacterium
ATTTTCCATAATCCTATTCAATCCCCAATTTCTTCAATCTCGCCCGAAAAGTATGTGCTTCCAATCTAAGTAATTTTGCTGCTTCAGTTTTATTTCCACCGGTTTTTTGAATAGCTAAATTGTAATATTGAGGTATAATTTCTTTATCAATATCAACACCTTCATCGGGAATATATATCTGATTTGATGAAGTTCCCGAATCAATTATTTTGATATTCTCTGGTTTGATTTTGTCACTGGCGAAAATTATTGCACTTTCTAAAGCATTTTGAAGTTGTCGAATATTTCCCGGCCATGAATAATTGATAATTTTTGTGATAGATGATTGAGATAATTTTTTATCTGTTGAATATTTTCTATTCAAATCTTTTAAAATATGTTGGGATAATAATATAATATCATTACCTCGATTTTTTAGAGGTGGCAGGGATATTTCTGATTTTACAAGTCGATAAAATAAATCTTCTCTAAATTTCTTTTGCTGTACAAGTTTACGTATATCTTTATTTGTTGCTGAAATTATTCTGACATTTACAGATATCTCTTCCAAAGAACCAACTGGCGTGAATTTCCCTTCTTGCAAAACTCTTAACAATTTGGTCTGCATAAGTAATGGTAAATCTCCAATTTCATCAAGAAAAATAGTCCCTTTGTCTGCAAGTTGAAAATTCCCTTCCTTATCTGAAATTGCTCCTGTAAAACTTCCTATCTTATGTCCAAAAAATTCACTTTCAAAAAGTTCACTACTGATTGCCCCACAATTAACTTTAATGAATGGTTTTTCTTTACGTGAACTTGTATAATGAATTGCCTCTGCAACCAATTCCTTTCCGGTTCCACTTTCTCCATTTATAAAAATGGATATATCTGTGTTGGCAAACATATTAATTTGTTCTTTAATTTTTGTTATACTCTGACATTTGCCAATAATTTCGGGAAAATTTTGTTTCTGATTTTTGAGAGATTTATTTTCTCTTGCTAATTTTGTCAACTCAACTTTTAAACTTGTAACATTATTTATTTGTGGAAAATCATCAAGTTGAAAATTTACTTCTGATATTCCTGTTTCTCTCTGTACCTGAATCAGTTTAGCATCAATTACTCCACCTTGCTGTAAAAATATCCAGCAGGAATGCATAGTTGGTGTGCCTGATGTTATGGAAATTGTATATTCAACTTTATCATTTTCATTCTGGATTTGTTTTACACTTTTGTACATTGCAGGATATACAGTATTGTAATCCGTTGGGTTTTCAATTAATGTTTCGCAATATCGAATTTGTGTTTTTGTATATTTTTTTTTGCAATATTGAAGAATATCCGATGCAGCTTTTAAATATTTTTCATTATTATAGAGTAAATAAACAATATCGAATTGCTCTTCATGAAGAATCGAAATGATTGCTCCTGATTTTTCATTAATATGACAATCATTATTACCAATAAAGGTTAGAAGTATTTTTTTCATATCAAAAAATAGAAATAATTTTAGAGCATAACAATAAGATTTTCAGAATATAAAATATCAACTGATTTTCTAACAGTCTAAAATATAGTATTTCCTTCCACTCAAATATTCCGTTCGTTCTTCTCTTGAAAACTTTTCAATGGCATATCTCAACATTGTTCTTGGCATTGTTTTATAATATTTCTCTAAAAATTCTTCCTCCACTTTTCTGTCTCTGTTTCCTATTTCTCTCAGCATCCATCCAACTGCTTTGTGAATTAGATCATGATTATCGTTTACAAGAATTTCTGCAATATTCAGAGCATCATTAAATTGTCCCTGCTTTATAAAATGGAAAGTTGTCATCATTCCAATTCTTCGATCCCATAGCAAAGTGGATTTTGCCATTTGATATAAAACCTGTTTGTCTTTATCTATTAAATATGGTCCGAGAATATAATGTGCAGAAGAATCAACAAGATCCCAATTATTAATATATTCTGTATGTCTAAGGTAAAAATCACAAATTATTTTTTGCTCATCTTCTTTTGCTTTTTTAAAATGAAGAACTAAAATAAATAAAGAAAGTAACCTGATTTCATGATACTCTGATATAATCAATTTTTCAATATCCTCTAAAGTAATTGTCCTATACTTTTTTGAAATACCACGTAAAATCGGTACTCTGATTCCTAAAAATTTATCTCCTTCTCCATATCCACCTGGATATGCTTTGAAAAATTGATAAGAATGAGATGCTATTTTCTTGTTTGATAATTCTTCCAATTCCTTATAGATAGATTTTATAACACTCATCTCATTCCCTTTTTTTTTAATATTGGACAATTTTTCAGATTGATGCAAACATTAATATATTTATACTAATTAATTAGTAGTTTACTACAAATGTTTTATTAACGCAGAGATCGCCAAGACCGCAGAGAATTTTTAAGTTTTTCCCACTATGTAAACCATTTTTATCTTACTATCTATAAAATTTCGTGTGTTTTCGTGTGTTTCGTGGGAATTTTTTTGTGACCTAGTATTCATAGAAACTAAAGAAAGGGCAGGATTATACCTGCCCTTCACAATCATATTAGATTAAAATAGAAGTTTTAATCAAGATCAAACTTAATACCCTGTGCAAGAGGTAAATCTGCACTCCAGTTAATTGTATTTGTCTGACGTCTCATGTATGCTTTCCATGAATCAGAACCGGATTCACGTCCACCACCGGTATCTTTTTCACCACCAAATGCTCCACCAATTTCAGCACCTGATGTGCCGATATTCACATTTGCAATACCACAATCAGAACCACGATGAGAAAGGAATAATTGCTCTTTTTTTACAGAATCTGTAAATACAGCCGAACTCAAACCCTGAGGCACATCATTATGAATTTGTATTGCATCTTCATAATCGTCATATTCGATAATATATAGTAATGGAGCAAAAGTTTCGTCCTGAACAATTTGATAATGATTTTCTACTTCCATAATTGCCGGAGTTACATAAAAACCATTTTCCAGACCTTTTACAACATGTTTTTCACCACCACACAATAATTTTCCACCGGATTGTTTAGCTTTTTCAATCGCATTCATCATATCATTTACAGCAGATTGATCAATAACCGGTCCCATTAAAACACCCTCTTCTAACGGATTACCAATTGGAACCTGTGCATATAATTTTGATAAACGATTAACAAACTTTTCTTTAACAGATTTATTAATAATAATTCTCCTGGTTGATGTACATCTCTGACCAGCTGTTCCAACTGCTCCAAAAAGTGTTCCTCGAATTGCCATTTCCAAATCAGCATCTTCTGTTACGATTATGGCATTGTTTCCTCCAAGTTCAAGAATTGTTCTACCTAATCTTTTTCCTACAGCTTCACCAATACGTTTTCCCATTCTTGTACTTCCGGTAGCACTGATTAATGGAATTTTGGGATCGTTAATCATAGCTTCACCAACTTCTGATCCTTTGCCAATAATTAGGTTAAAAATACCGGCAATATCATATTTATCAACAACTGGTGCAATAATATTTTGAACAGCAATTCCACATAATGGTGCTTTTGAACTGGGTTTCCAAATATTAGCATCGCCACAAATACCGGCTAACAAAGCATTCCACGCCCAAACAGCAACAGGAAAATTAAAAGCAGTGATAATTCCAATAGTTCCGTAAGGGTGATATTGATCAAACATTCTATGATTTGGTCTTTCGCTATGCATTGTATATCCATATAACATACGACTTTGACCAACTGCAAAATCCGCAATATCTATCATTTCCTGAACTTCACCGAGACCTTCTGCATAAATTTTCCCCATTTCAAGAGTAACTAATTTTCCAAGAGGTTCTTTATATTTTCTTAGAATTTCACCGATTTCACGAATAATTTGACCACGTAATGGTGCAGGTTTCATTCGCCATTTTTTAAAAGCTTCATCAGCTGCATCTCTTAATTTTTCGTAATCTTTAACAGTAGCCTGAATAACTTTTGCAATCGGTTTTCCATCAATAGGTGAATAAGAAATCAGCTCTTTACCATTGGTTTTTAACCAACCATCACTGCTTCCAAGACTAGCACCATAGTTTACTTCTTTGATACCCAACTCTTTTAAAAAATCATACTTCATTTTCAACTCTCCTCCTTAATAAAACTTTATAAAATACTTTTTATTTACTTTATTCTAAATCTTGCTATTATAGGTAAATGATCTGAAGTATTTTGAACAGATTCATTGTTAATCACTTCAGTATTCAGTAAAATTAAATTCTTATTATAAAATATATAGTCATATTGTTTTGTTGGATTATTTGCCGGATAAGTTAGGTATTGCTCATTAATAAATTTATCAGATCCAGATTGAAAATAATATTCTAATTCTTCAATATGTTGATTTTCTGATGTTAAATGAAAATCACCAGCAATTATTATAGGTTTTTCTACCCCTTTTTTTGTAGAAAATTCAATAATTTCCTTAACTTGTTTTTCAGCCTGTATTGAATCTTTTGAAAGTTCTGTACTATAGATGTGTATATCTATTTCTCCTGCTTTCAATATTGCATGCAGTAAAGATTTGGGTTCATCATTTTCAGAAGTAATTAGAAATTTATTTTCAGCATATTTTATTGGATATTTCGAAAGAATCGCATTTCCATTCCATCCACCTTCCAATTTTACATTTCTGGCAAATGTAAATTTCATTCCCAAAACAGCAGCGATTTTCCTAGCCTGATCATCACGATATGTACGAACCGCTTTATTATCCACATTATTTAGGCAAATAAAATCCGGTGATTTTTCTTTAATTACATTTATTATTTTATCAAGATTATATGAGCCGTCTCTGATTTCTCCATAATGAATATTATAACTCATTATAGAAATTGTTTCCGGAGTCGGAATTATTATTGTATCAGGTACCACTTTAGAATTAAAATACATTGCACTATATATTGCAACACCAATAATTATAATAATAAATGATAATAATAGTAAAAATTTAAAAAAATTAACTGCTCTTGCCACAGTTTCTCCTAATTTCTATTTGATTAATCTATTGTTATAAAACCTTAATAATTTAAGTGAAATTTTTCAGGGAACAAGTCAAAACTATACTTTTTTACATTTACTTCTTTTCCCATATAAAACATGAAAAATATATTGAATTAAACATATAACATCACTTTAACTTAAATAATAATTCTGAGTAATGATCATCTGACCAAATCATTATCATCTTTTTAAAATCGGAATAATCTTCAACACTAATTATTGACTTTTTAATTTGCAAACATTTTTTCAATATAATTACATTATTTATTTCTTTTAATTCAAAAGATACTTTACCAAAATCTTTTCGAAAAAATATCTTTTTTTGTGGTGTTAACATGTTAACATTTTCCGGTAATAACAATTCTATTTCATAACATTCCATATATGGTTGGTGGAGGTCGAGTGGTGTTGTCCGGTTTGAGATATTTGTATGAATTTCAGAATTCTCGTATCCCACTGAAAAACTTGGAATTTTCCAATATATGTACGCATTTTTTTCTTCCAACTCCTTGTTCATACTCAACTCAGTATTAACAACTGTTTTTTGCTGTGAAAGAACACATAGATTATTATTTTTTGTTTTCAATAATTCAAAACATGGATCAATCATTGTGTTTATATAATCATTATTTTCAAATATTTTATAATATGAATTATAAATACCTTTATAAGTAAAGCAACCATTACCTGACAATTTTAATTCATCATCCAATTTCAAATCAATTGTCATCAACTGCTTATTTGTCTTATAATTTGCACTTTTTATCTGTATAAACATTTTCATTCCTTTTGACAATCGAAATAATGTTTTACCAGCCAATAATGCTTCCATATTATTTTTCTGTGATTTCATCGGAGATAGATAGTTATTTACACCGTCGATACTACAAACGACAATACACTTAGTAAATTGAGTCATTGATGCAATACTATCACAGAATTCACTATTTCTCGAAACAAAGACAGGATAAGCTTTCAAACCTGCTTCTTTGAGCAATGAGGTCAATAATATTGCTTTATCCCAACCGGTGCCAGAATTATCATTATATGTTTTCACGGCACTTTTGCTTTTATATCCCAAAATATTCAAATCAATATTTACACTTCCTGTTTTATTTGCAACAAAATCCTGAAGTATTAGCATTTTTTTTGTTTGATTAATCTTATCTTCTAATAGATCATCTACTTTCTGTTTAATGATTGAATTTAAAATCAACCCATCTTCAACAATTGTGAAGAGATGAGAATAAATTTCATTCCAATTTTCAAGAGAAGAAAAAATAAGTTTTGGTCTAAAAAGTTCCACGTCTCCAATATTGGATTCATTAATTACAGGTTGAATTTTTTCCATTTTCCAAATATAAGTTTTCATTGAATTTTTAATAGATATATCCGGTTCTTGTTCAAAATTCATAAATTTATATTGTAATTCAATATTTTTAGGAACACTTACTTTTATAATATATTGTTGAGTCGGAAAATTTTCTGATAAAACTTCAGTTCCCATTAATCCCAAAGCTGAGGAATTATTATTTTTCAATGTATAGGAAAAATCTATTACACTGCCAATTTCCAGACCGGTATGAGTAACAACCATTTCACGTAAATGATTATAAGTTGGATCATTCAAAGCACCACGGGGCAACACTTCATTATAGCCATTTTCTGGAGTTTCAACTCGTCTTCCATTTTTCATTATTGTAACAGATTTATTGATTATTAGTTTCTGATTTTTAGGATTGTAAACTATAAAATCTTCACCGAATAATCTTTGAGTTGCTCTATATGTATTCAATTTTACTTTCTTATGAAATGTATATGAAGTTTTTCCATCCATACCAAGTTTATACTCTTTTGTAATTTCCAAATATTCTGCATCATATTCTGAAGCAAAAGAAAACGAGAATATATTTACTATGAAAAAAAACAATATTGCAATTTTAAAATATCTCATTGTTTTCCTCCTTTCCTTTCCAAAATTAACATATCATTGGAAACATCATTAACAGAATTTACAGCACCACGAAAACTCTCCCAATCCTCAGGTTCATATCGCCTTTTTTTCTGTATAAATTTTTCTTTAAAATATAAAGTATTTCCTTTTATCGAATACTCTGCTTCAAAGGTTGCTCCACTTCCATTTATAGACTCATATTTTGGTAGATTTTTTATTTTATATCCTTTGGGCAATTTTATTTTCTCCTCTAATTCTGCAAGTTTTGAACAAGATGCTCGAAAGCCATACTTCCTTTCCTCTTTTGAAACATCCATAAAAAGAGTTGAATTAATTTTACTATGTCGAAATGGGAAACCTGCTACCACCGATTTGAAATGAATTTCATTATCCATCATCAAAGCATAATCAGGAATAACATATTCCATTTCAATTTTCATGGGCTTAGATAAATCATAAGGATCCTGATATTTAACATTTTTTAACATTGCTTTTGGTGATATTGTATAGAGTAATTCTTCCGTAATATTATTCCAGTTATTTTTCATTGTACCACGAAATACACCTCTTAATTTTGCATCAGATTGCTTCTCTGCTTCTACAGTAAATTTCCCTGTGAGTGCACCTTTTTTTGATAATTCTGAAGTTCCTTTTACACGATAATAATGTTCTTCCGGTGGTGATATTGGTGTTGACATAAGTCCTGCACCTTCAGGAAGCCCCATCAGATATTCCTGCTGTTGTTCAGCACTTGACCATAATTCACGAACTCCAGGAACCCAGGTTGGATCCAGAAGTATATATTCGCCTTTATATTTGACCACAGTAACACTATGATTAAACTGATCTGCAGGAATTACATCTATTCTCGAACGTGCCATAGTCATTGCAGCATAGGATTCAAAACCTGCTGCCCGAAGCATTGCCACAAGCATTCCAGCTTTATCTTTACATACTCCACAACGATCAAGAAAAGTCATACTAGCTTTATGAAGTGTAAAGCCCTCACCTTTCCCCATGGATAAACCGGAATACCTTACTTCTTCTGAAACCCAATGAGTCAGTCGCTCAATCTTTTCCATATCTGATTTTGCTCCCTGAACGATCTCATCTGTTTTTTCCTTTATTTCATCTGTAATATCAAAACTTCCGAAATCTTCATTGACACCACAAAACCAGATTGATTTCGCTTCCCAATCTTTTGCAGTTGACATTAATAATTTTGGTGCAACATCTGATGTACCAACCATATTTGATTCTTTTTCAAATGGCTTAAAATTTCTCCGGCAAAACGTATATACAATCTTATCCCGGCTATATTTTACAGAAGATTGTAATTCTCCATTATATATTTCATATTGTAATGGCTTATCTTTAGGAAGATTGGTTTCATAATATTTGACTAATGTTGGTTTAGCAGCCCAAAAATTTACAATATCATAAAAATGACCTCTCATAGGTGGAATATACCTATCATCATTTTCATCATATAAAAGTGCATAAGTAAATCCTTTTTTATACATTTTAATTTCAATGGCATCACCTTTTTCAAGTCGCCCAAATGCTATCATCTTATGTCTTGCTCCCCAGTAAATTGCTCTTGCAGGCGCAGGGTAGTTATAAATATGGGATTTATCCAATCGAATAACACGACCATCATTTTTATATATATTTGCCTCTTTAATCTCAATAAATGCAGATAATGTATCAAAATCAAACTTGACTGATCTATTTGCCAAAGCCCCTTTTGTATCCAGAATTTTTATGAGTTTATGAATGCTAACATGACTAAGACCTGTTTCTGTTACATCTACTTTTGTACTGTCAAATATTACAAGAGTTGACGCATCATCGTATTTTTCTGAACAACCCGCATCTTTAATTTTATTAAAAATTATTTCAGGATTTTGCCCATAAATACTATTTATACAAATTAAAATTCCAACAACAATTAATCGAATTTTTCTCTCCATACCACACCTTTTTTTAAAACTAATTTATTGTACTCCCCAATCCTTTTAACCAGTACCCAGTACCCAG
>JAOZSG010000024.1:9118-17021 GCA_029939785.1 Fidelibacterota bacterium
CATTTTTTCAACTTCTTCAATTGTTTTTGGTATTGGCGTACCAAGCACCCTATAACCTTCTTCTGTCACAAGCACATCATCTTCAATTCTAATTCCACCGAAATCTCTATATTCTTCTACTTTATCATAATCAATAAATTCACTCAATTTATTTTCAGACTTCCATATATCAATTAATTCAGGAATGAAATATAGTCCTGGTTCAACTGTAATAACATAACCGGCTTGAAGTTCCTTGCCTAATCTTAGGTATGCAGTTCCAAACTGATCACTTCGTTTTGTATTTTCATCATAACCAACATTATCTTCACCCAGACCTTCCATATCATGGACATCCAAACCGAGCATGTGACCTAAACCATGAGGAAAAAAAAGTGTATGTGCACCGGCATTAACAGCTTTTCCCATATCACCTTTCATAAAACCAATTTCTTTCAATCCATCAGCAATAATTCGGGCAGCAGCAAAATGAATTTCACGGTATTTGATTCCTGGTTTAATCATTTTTATACTTTCAGTTTCTGCTTTCAATACAATATTATATATTGATTTTTGTCTATCTGTAAATTTTCCACTTGCCGGGATAGTTCTGGTAATATCCGAAGCATAATGATTTGGTGACTCTGCACCGGAATCATTGATAATCAAGTCTCCTTCTGAAATTTTATTACCATGATAATGATTATGTAAAGTTTGGCCATTTTTTGTTACAATCGCAGGAAAAGACAGACAACTATCAGAAGCAAGAGCAATCCCTTCAATCGCACCACTAATTTCATATTCATTAATGCCAGGTTTTGTAATTTTCATAGCTGCCATATGCATCTGAGCAGCAATATCTACAGCAAGTTCAATTTCTCTAATTTCTTCGATGGATTTGATTGATCTCTGAGTAACAACTGCTTGGATTAATTCCATTGATACTTTAGTATTTATAATATCAGGCTCAATATTTAATAATTTACCTAATTCAATTTTAGTTTCTCCTCTATATGCCGGGAGAAAATGACATTTAATCTTTTTACTATTTGCAGATTCAATAATATTCTTTAATTCATTCATTGGAAGAGTTTCTATAACTCCAATTTTTACGATTTTATCAGCCATTTTAGGTTGAGTACCCATCCAGATAATATCATCAATAGTAAAATCATCACCAAATAAAATTTCACGATTATTATCAACATCTATTACTGCAAACATATTAGGTTCATCAATTCCCCAATAATAGAGAAAATTACTATCCTGTCTAAAATGAAATGTGTTGGCGGGATAATTCATTGGACTTTCAACATTTCCGGGAAATATTAGTATCCCTGATTTAAATTGCTTTTTCAGGTCATCACGTCTTTTTGAATAAGTTTTTGCATCAAACATTTTTTACTCCTTTTATTATAGTTGTTTTAATATATCTAATTGTTTATTTGAGTTTTGCGATTGTCACCATTTACATGACATTCAGACATCCATTCTAAAGGCTTATCTTTCGTGTTACATATCAAGGTGTTCAGTCCTATCAATTATCTCATCCTGGAGTTCATCAGTCAAATCAACAAAATAATCACTATAACCAGCAACTCTAACAATCAGGTTCCGGTATTTTTCAGGATTTAATTTTGCCTTTTTGAGAGTTTTTTTATCTATAACATTAAATTGTATATGGTGAGCATCCATTTTGAAATAGGATCTTATCAAATGAACAAGTTTTTGAATACCTGTTTCATCTTCAAAAAGTTGAGGCGAAAATTTTTGATTCAGTAATGTACCACCAGTTTTAATATGATCAATTTTTGCTGCTGATTTCAATACTGCAGTAGGACCTTTTATATCAGCTCCCTGAACAGGTGAAATACCTTCAGAAAGAGGTTTTCCGGCAAGTCGTCCATCCGGAGTAGCACCTACAACACTACCAAAATAGACGTGAACCGTTGTAGGCAAGAGATTTATTCTAAAATGTCCACCCTTTGTATTTGGTCTGCCATCAACAGCTTCAAAAAAGATATTAAAGACATTTTTAAGAATATCATCAGCATAATCATCATCATTCCCATATTTTGGAGTATCATTAAGAAGTAAGTTTCTAAATTCATTTGAATTCTTAAAATTATTCCCCAGCATCTTTAAAAAATTATTCAAGGTTATGTTTTTATGATCAAACACATGGTATTTGATAGCAGCAAGTGAATCGGTGACAGTTCCGGTTCCAACACCTTGAATATATGAAGAATTATACCTTGCACCACCATCATTATAGTCTTTTGCATTGGAAATACAGTCATCAATCAACAAAGACATAAAAGGAGCAGGTAAATACTTCGCCCACATTCTTTCAATTATGCGATTCCCCTTTATTTTTACATTCACAAAATGATTTATTTGCGACTTGTAAGATTGTAATAAATCATCATAATTATTCATGTCATTAACACTTAAACTTTTCAAACCTACTTGTTTTCCGGTTCTCACGTCGAGGCCATCATTTAATGTAATTTCCAAAATCTTTACAAAATTAAAATAACCTGTTAAAATATAGCTCTCTTTGCCAAATGCACCGGTCTCTACACAACCACTTGCACCACCATTTCTGGCATCTACAATGGCCTTTCCTTGTCTCAACATTACTTGTATGATTGTATCAGTATTAAAAATTGATGGTTGCCCAAACCCGGTTTTAACAATTTTTAACATTCTTTTTAAGAAATTATTAGGAGTTCGCTTTGATATTTGTACCATAGAGCTTGGTTGAAGCAATCTCATCTCTTCAATTACATCCAAAATGATATAAGACAATTCATTTACTGCATTTTGTCCTTCAGAATCAACCCCACCCAGATTTATTAAACAAAAATCAGTATAGGTATTACTCTCCTGAGATGTTATCCCTACTTTAGGTGGTGCAGGTTGATTATTGAATTTTATCCAAAAACTTCTTAATAATTCCTTTGCTTTTGATTCTGTTAATGTACCATCAGTTATCCCTTTTTTATAAAAAGGATATAAATGCTGGTCCAGTCTCCCCGGATTAAAGGAGTCCCATGTATTTAGTTCAGTTATCACTCCCAGATGTACAAACCAATAATATTGTAGTGCTTCCCAAAAGTTTTCAGGAGCATGAGCAGGAACCTTTTTACAGATCTCTGAGATTTGCAAAAGTTCATCTTTATATTTCGAATCATCGGTTTTCCGAGCTAATTCTGACGTTTTTTCAGAATATCTCGACGCAAAATTGATTAAAGCATCAATTGCTATACCCATAGCAATCAGTTCCTCACGCTTATCAAGGGCATTAGAATCATTATAATAATCTATTTTATTCATTGATTTTTTAACATCTTCTCTAAAGTCAAGAAATCCCTTTTTGTATATTTTATCATCAAGAACAGTATGACCAGGTGCCCTTTGCTCCATAAATTCCGTGAAGACACCTGAGTTATATGCATCTATCCATTCTTCGTCCAATTCAGCAAAAATCCTGTCCCTTAAAGACTTTCCTGACCAATATGGTGATATTTCATCTTTTTGTACTCCTCTTATTTCATGATCAACTTTAAAAGGAACTTTTTCTCTGGAATCCAAAATATTAAAATCACCTAAAGAATGAGTGCATATCTCAGGATATGTTGGAGTTGATTTTGGTGCAGGTCCCCTCTCCCCTACAATTAATTCTCCTTCATTAACACATAATTTTTTATGCTCTAATATATATTGAAAGGCCATTGCCCTTTCGACAGGAGTTGATACACCTTTACTTTTTCCGGATTTGTAAAAATCAGTCAGTAATTTCGCACGTTCTATTGATATCTCAGGAACTGCGTTCAGACTCTGTTCCCTTAATTTTTTTATCCGTTTACTAAGCATTTTATTACCTCCAAATTATCCACCAATTTCAACCTGAAAACCATATCTCTTAAAATTTTCTGCTATTTCATCTATTTCAGTCTTTTTATATAATCTAAGTTTTCCAAATTTATTGGGATAATTAAATTTTAAAACCTTATCCTCACCAAACTGATTGTATGGGATAAAGTTCAATAAAAATAAATTTTTAAATTGTTCCAGATATCCTCTAATATCATTCATATTCTCTTTAGTATCAGTTATTCCCGGAATAAGTGGTACTCTAATCTGAATATTTCTATCCTCCGAAAATAAATACTCAAGATTATTAAGAATAATATCATTATTAGTATTCATATATTTCTCATGCAATTCGTTATCAATTAGTTTCAAATCAAAAAGAAATAAATCAGTATATTTCATGATTTTTTTTAAATCATGATTAGTACAATATCCAGAAGTATCAATGGCAGTATGAATTCCAGCCTTTTTACATTTTTTTAGAATACTCAATAGAAATTCTGACTGCATCAGTGGTTCTCCTCCAGAAAAAGTAACTCCTCCACCAGATTCATCATAAAAAAGTTCATCTTTCATTATTTCCTGAAAAACTTCATCATCATCTATATATTTACCAATTATTTTTGTAGAGGTTACACTATTGATTTTCTGTTGTATTGTTTCAATTTGGTCATTTTTACTCTCAGGATTATGACACCACCAACAATCGAGGGGACAACCTTTCAAAAAAATTGTTGTACGTATCCCGGGACCATCATGTAAAGCATATTTCTTTATATCGAAAATAATACCCCGGACCATATAATTCTCTCATTAAAACTCATGAAACTTAATATTAAAAACTTATTTTTCATAGAAGAGCAACAAAAATCTTGAGCCCCCTTTATGCAAATAACATATATTTAAATATTTAGTATCTAATTCTTGAATGATTTAAACTGGTTTGCTAACTTTGGGGATTATTTATTCAAGGGGAAATCTACATGTTACAAAATATCAAAGCATTTATTGAACAAAAAAATAAAATCTCAATACCAGCAAAAGCAATTGAAAAAATTAAAAAATCAAGAGAAACCGCACTAAATGTCTTAAATGAAGGTCGTGTTGTGTATGGCATAAATACAGGTTTTGGGAAACTCAGTACAATAGATATTCCTGATGACAAACTTGAATTACTACAAATTAACTTGTTAAGAAGTCACGCGTGTGGCGTCGATGAACCTATCGATATTGATATAGTTAAAATAATGATGTACCTAAAAATAAAAAATCTTTCCGCCGGATATTCTGGTTGTTCTATTGAGATTATTGAAAAACTTGCAGAACTTTACAATAAGCAAATTTACCCGGTAGTACCAAGACGAGGCTCTGTTGGTGCAAGTGGTGATCTTGCTCCATTATCGCATCTATCTCTTCCAATACTTGGTGAAGGCGAAGTATTTTATCGAGGTGTACGATGTGAAGCATCTACTCTGGTAGAACAAGGGATTTATTCTCCAGCAAGCCCGGGTGCGAAAGACGGTCTCTCACTGATTAATGGTACACAATATTCAACTGCTTTACTTCTCAAAGCGTATCTTGAAGCAGAAAAATTAATGCACTATGCTGAACTGGCCCTTTCAATGAGTATTGAAGCTGATCTTGCTACAGATGCTCCTTTTGGCGAGAATATACATATAATAAGAAGACAAAAAGGACAACAGAAAGTAGCAGCCAATGTACGAAAACTTCTCGAAGAAAGTGAAATTATAAAATCCCATGAAAAATGTGGAAAAGTGCAGGATCCTTACTGTTACCGTTGTTCTCCACAGGTTTTAGGAATGGTAAGAGATACCCTGGATTTTGTTAAAGATATTTTAGAACGTGAAGTAGAAGCTGTAACGGATAATCCTCTGGTATTTTCAGATACCGGCGAAATAATTTCAGCAGGAAATTTTCATGCTGAACCGCTGGCAATGGCAGCAGATTTCTTATCTATAGCATTAACAGAATTAGGAAACATCAGTGAGAGAAGAATTGCCAATCTTATTGATACAACAATGAGTGGTTTACCATCATTTTTAATTAAATCCAGTGGTGTAAACTCCGGTTTCATGATCGTTCATGTTACAGCTGCAGCCTTGACAGCAGAAAACAGAACTCTTGCAAATCCTGCATCTGTTGAAACTATCTCAACTTCTGCAAATCAGGAAGATCATGTTAGTATGGCACCAAACGCCGGATTAAAGCTTTTGCAAATTCTCAAAAATGTAAAACAGATTGTATGGATAGAAATGATGACAGCTGCACAAGGACTTGATTTTAGAGGTGGATTAAAAGGTGGAAAAGGTTCACATCTGGGATATAAAAAAGTCAGAGAACTTGTAAAATTTTTGGAAAACGACAGAGTTATGTATAAAGATTTAAACCAGGCAAAAGCATTTTATTCTGACAAAGATTTTTACAATAAAATTTTAAATATGATAAATAATGATAATATAAAATAAAGGTTGGTTATGAAAATAATAGTAGAAAATGGTTTAACATTCGATGATGTTCTGCTTATACCGGCAGAATCAAATGTTTTACCAAACCAAGTAAACATTGAGTCCCATCTAACAAAAAAAATCAAATTACATATCCCAATTTTAAGTGCTGCAATGGATACAGTAACTGAAGGGAAAATGGCAATAGCTCTTGCTCGTGAAGGTGGCATCGGAATATTACATAAAAATATGACTATTGAAGAACAATGTATAGAAGTAGATAAAGTAAAAAGATCAGAAAGTGGTATGATCGTAGATCCTGTTACATTATCGCCGGACCGAACTATTCATGAAGCATTAGAAATAATGGCACGATATAGTATTTCCGGTATTCCGGTTGTAGAAAACCATCAATTAATAGGAATTTTAACTAACCGTGATATAAGATTTGAAACAAACCATTCTTCTCTGGTTCGCGAAAGAATGACAAGTAAAAATTTAGTGACAGCACCAGTTGGAACAACTCTGGAAGAAGCTGAGGCATTACTCCAAAAACATAAAATAGAGAAACTTCTGATAGTTGATGAAAATGGTTCATTAAAAGGATTAATAACTGTAAAAGATATTTTAAAAAAGAAAATTTATCCACATGCGGTAAAAGATCATTTAGGACGCCTGCGGGTAGGTGCAGCCATTGGTGTTTCCGGAGATTATCTGGAAAGAGCAATGAGTCTTGCTAATAATAAAGTCGATGTTTTAGTTGTTGATACTGCTCATGGTCATTCTCGTGGAGTAATTGAAACAGTTAATGAAATAAAGAAAAAAATTTCAACAGTACAGGTAATTGCGGGGAATGTGGCAACTGCCGATGCAACACAGGCTTTAATCGATGCTGGGGCAGACTGTGTAAAAGTAGGCATAGGGCCTGGAGCAATATGTACTACAAGAATTGTAGCGGGAGTTGGTGTACCACAATTAACAGCAGTAATGAATTGTGCGACTATTGCAGCAAAAACAGGAATACCAATTATTGCTGACGGAGGAATCAGATATTCCGGAGATGTTGCAAAAGCACTGGCAGCAGGTGCAAATACAGTAATGCTCGGCTCTGTACTTGCCGGTCTTGATGAAAGTCCCGGGGAAAAAGTACTATATGAAGGCAGAGTATTTAAATCCTATCGAGGTATGGGCTCAATTGCAGCAATGAAAAAAGGTAGCAAGGACAGATATTTTCAGGATACGAACGAAGAACAAAAACTAGTTCCTGAAGGCATAGAAGGAATTGTTCCTTATAAAGGTGCATTAAATAGTACGATTCATCAATTAATTGGAGGTATAAAAGCATCAATGGGATATTGCGGGGCAAAGGATATTCAAACATTTCAGAAAAAATCACAATTTATTAAAGTGACCAATGCATCAATAAAAGAAAGCCACCCACACGATATAAAAATTAGCAAGGAAGCACCTAACTATAGGACAAATGACTAAAGCTATGACAATTGAATACCCAAATCCGGATTTTTAAACTTTCTTGGGCTGTGGAAATTTTTATTGTTAATTGATAATTGATGAAATCT
>JAOZSG010000281.1 GCA_029939785.1 Fidelibacterota bacterium
TTTTTTGGATATCTGTTTCCATACCAAATTGTTCATATCCTGTCTGTAATTCCAAATCCAATATTGATGTAATATTCAGGATGGTATAAACTCCAAGTTTGAATTTTACTTTGCAATCTTTTAAATCTGTATCACCAATGAAAATCTGGGGACCTGTAGATAATCCTATTCTTGTAAATTTTCCAATATCTTTAATTTGTGCATTTAAATTGAATGATATAAAAATAAGAAATAAAATAAGAATTTTTGGTTTGATTTTTTTCATTTTGTCCTCTTTTTTTTTGCTAACATTGTGTTTTATTTAATATTTTTTATAATCTATAAATTATAGTACTGGTTTAGTCTTGAAAAATCAAGCTGATTTATATATTTATTTTACTTACAGTGAAAATGTTGTATTTTATAAATAATTTTAATTTGAAGGACTATTAATAATGATAGTTGATCAGAAGAATAAAGATCGAATATTTTCAATAAAACAAAACAGTATGAAACAATTTTGTTTTGATGATAATGTTGTTCAGGTATTTCCTGATATGATTGCAAGATCAGTTCCGGGGTATGAAGTCATTATATCTATGATTGAAGACATAACATCACAATATGTACAATCAGGATCAAATTGTTATGATCTTGGATGTTCACTGGGTGCTGCTACAATATCCATAATGCATGGAATTAATAAAAAAAATTGTCATATTTATGCAATTGATAATTCAATACCTATGATTAAAAAATGCCAATCCTACGTTGATTTATATCATTCTCCTGCAAAGGTTAATTTAATATGTTCAGATATTAATAATATTGAAATAAAAAATGCATCGGTTATAGTTTTGAATTTTACTCTGCAATTCATCAAACCTGATAATAGAAAAAAAATTATAAATAAAATATATAATGGCATGAATAAGGGTGGAATTTTAATATTATCTGAGAAAGTAATATTTAAAGATGAGAAGCAACAAAAATTAAATGAAAATCTACATTATTCTTTTAAATCACATCAGGGATACAGTAATCTTGAAATAAGTCAAAAAAGATCAGCATTGGAGAATGTTTTAATAAGCGATAGTATAGAGACTCATGAGGATAGAATTTTAACAGCTGGATTTAGGACTTTTGAAATGTGGTTTAAGTGTTATAATTTTGTATCAATGTTAGCAATAAAATGATTTTAGATTATACAGATTTTTATAAAATAATTGAAAATACTCCAATCAAGAATTGGAAAGATATTATTCCTAAAAAAATATTACATGGAGATTTTGTAAAATGGGAAGCAATAATATCAAATTTACCTGAAATTCAACCATCTATTATTCAATTAAACACTGATACTATAAGAATTGGAAAAAGAGAAGATATATCTGATATTCAGTATGATAATTATGAAAAAGCACTCAGACAACTCTATCCCTGGAGAAAGGGACCATACAATCTATTTTCGATTAAAATTGATACAGAATGGAGATCTGATTGGAAATGGAAGCGTTTGAAAAATCATATAACTCCTTTAAAGAATAAGATTGTACTGGATGTTGGGTGTGGTAATGGGTATCATTGTTGGAGAATGGCAGGGGAGGGAACGGATCTGGTGATTGGTATTGATCCTTATTTATTATTTGTTATGCAATTTTTTGCAATTAAACATTTTATTAAGAACAATTCTGTTTTTGTATTGCCGGTTGGTATAGAAGAAATTCCCAAACAAACACCATTTTTTGATACGGTTTTTTCAATGGGCGTATTTTATCACAGACGTTCACCATTTGATCACTTATATGAATTGAAAGCATTGCTAAAACTAGGAGGAGAATTAGTTCTGGAAACCCTGATAATTGAAGGGACTGAAGGAGAGGTTCTGGTTCCTAAAAATCGGTATGCAAAAATGCGAAATGTTTGGTTTATACCAACAGCGGATACTATAATTCAATGGCTAAGACGTGTTGGTTTTATAAATGTCAGACTTGTTAATATTACCAGAACTACGATAGAAGAACAAAGAAGTACTGACTGGATGCCTTTTGAATCATTATCTGATTTTCTAGATAAAAATAATTCGAATAAAACAATCGAGGGATATCCTTCACCTGTAAGAGCTTTTTTTATAGCACAAAAATAATCAATTTTATATTTTTATCTTCTATATATTGACGTTAATAAATAATTCCTATATCTTTATAATTACACATATACTAAATGGTTATGTTTAATTTTTATGAATTAGATTAATGATTGGTTGATGAACATTAGATGAATAAATTAAAAATATTAATAGTTGAAGATGAATTGGTTATTGCTGAGGATTTAAAAAGTACAATTATTTCTTTGGGTTATGAAGTTGTGTATGTAACAGCAGATGGCAGAAATGCCATATCTCAGATGAAGACGTTACAAGTTGATTTAGCTCTTTTGGATATTAGGATTGAGGGAGATTTAACTGGGATTGAAGTTTCTGAAATATTAAAAAATGAGTATGATATTCCTGTAATTTTTTTGACTGCTCATACAGAAGAAGCAAATATAGAAAAAGCAAAATTAACAGAACCTTTTGGATATTTAATCAAACCATTTCAACGCGATGAATTAAGAACAACAATTCAAATTGCAATTTACAAACATATGATGGGGAAAAAACTTAGAGAAAACGAAGAAAGATTTCGCAATGTTGTTGAAAATTCACATGATGGAATTTTCATAATTAATAAAAATCTAAATATTATTTACGCTAATAACGAAGCATGTACTGTTTTTAAAATATCCAATAATGATGTGATTAATAAAAATTTATCTGAATATATTCCAGAGTCCTATTTAGATGTTTTTAAGGACAATATTACTTCAGGAAAATCAACAAATATTATATATAAATGGTGGATAACAAGTTTAACAGGAACAAGAAAATTACTTGAGATTAAATCTTCCATTATGAATAACAGAAATAATATCTATGAAATAATGTTACAATTTTTAGATATTACAGATCAATATTATGCAAGTAAAAGAATAAAAATGCTAGCTTCTGCGTTACATTCAATAAACGAATCTGTTTCAGTAACAACATCTGATAATAAAATTATTTATATTAATAAAACATTTTTAGAAATCTATGGTTATAGTGAAGATGAATTAATTGGACAAGATATTGATATGGTTAGAAGTTTAGATTCTACAATTGGACTAACTGAAATTATTCAGGAAAAAACATTAGTAGGTGGTTGGCAGGGTGAAATTATTAACAGAAAGAAAAATGGTGAGGAATTCCCGGTTTTTTTGTCCACTTCGACAATAGTAGATAAAGAAGATAATAAAAAATATATGGTAGGTGTTGCAAGAGATATTACGAACCAAAAGTTATTGGAAAGACAAGTAAATCAATCTCAACGACTTGAATCAATTGGAAAACTTGCCGGTGGAGTTGCTCATGATTTTAATAATTTATTATCAGTTATTACAGGATATACTGATTTAGTAATGTCAAGTATGGACAAAGAGATGGTCTCCTGGAAATATCTGGATGAAATTCAAAAAGCAGCGGACAGGTCAACCGAACTTATAAGACAATTATTGATTTTCAGTAGAAATGAATCAGTAAAACCAAGTATTGTTGATTTGAATAAAATTATCAGAAATATTTCAAAAATGTTAAGACGAATAATTGGAGAAGATATTAATTTAAAAATTAATTATGATCCAGATTTATACCGAATAAAAGCGGATATTGGTCAGATTGAACAGATATTGATGAATTTGGTAATAAACTCAAAAGATGCAATATGTGAAAATAGTGGAAAAAAGAGAGAAAAGAAAATCACAATAAGTACTTCAAATATATATTTAGAAGAAGATTTTACTAACTTACATATTGGTTGTAAACCGGGAAATCATGTGGTATTAGTTGTAGCTGATACAGGAATAGGAATGACTGATCAGATTTGCACAGACATTTTTGACCCTTTTTTTACAACTAAGGAAGAAGGGAAGGGAACAGGTTTAGGTCTATCAACAGTCTATGGTATTGTGAAGCAAAATCAAGGTGATATTTTTGTTTATAGTGAACCGAATGGTGGAACAATATTTAAAATATACTGGCCAATGTCACCGGATAATAAAATTCGAAAAGAAGCAAGTCAACTTGAAAATTATATTGAGATGGGTCAGGAGACAATATTAATTGTAGAAGACGATCAGAAAGTTTTACAACTTACTGAACAAATAATCTCTTCATTTGGATATAATGTTCATAGTGCATTGGATTGTAATGAGGCTTTAAAAATTGCAGAAAAAAATAAAGAATCTATTGATATTTTATTAATAGATGTTGTGATGCCGGTAATGAATGGTCTTGAATTATCTAAAGAGATTGAAAAAATTATACCGAATATAATTGTAATTTTTACATCTGGATATACTGATGATTATTTAGAAAATTATGGTATTAATAGAGATAAAGTGTTGTATATAGAAAAACCTTTTAAAAAGAATATTCTGAGTAAATTAATTCGTAAATGTCTTGATAAGTAATTTCAGAACTATTATTAATAATGTGAAAAAATAGGACACGGATTGAACGGATTAAACTGATCTGCACAGATTTTTTTTATATCAATGAAAACCTTCGGAATATAATTTCAAGAAAGTGTAAAAATATATAAGGATTTCTACCAATTCTTGGGAAAATCTATGAAAGT